>JADGOT010000153.1 GCA_017882805.1 Glaciihabitans sp.
TGCGCTACGTTCGGAAAATGACCACGGCCCCCGCAACTCGCCCGATTTCGACTAAACCGCTGCGTGTCGCGGGCATTCTGTTCATCGTGGCAGGTGTCTCCTACGCTGCCGCTCAAGCCACCATTCAAGCCATGGCGTCGATCCACCGTGATCCGCCGGACACTTTCGGCTCACTTATCCTGCTGGTGCCCGAATTGGTGGCGGTGGGCATCTCGGCTCTCGCATTCGGGGTTGCGTATGTCGCGCTGTATGCCTTGCAACCCCGTGGCACATTTCACTGGCTCTTCCTGCTTGCGGCAGTTGGCCACTTTATCGACCTAGCGCGCAACTTCATTCCCCTGGGAGGGTCGATCGGGATCGCGATCGCCTTGGTCGGCACGCTGGGGGCGGCAATCTATGTCGCTATCCGCCGGCTGTTTACTCCGATCCCGAGCGCGATCTTCTTGGTTACCGCGATCTTCGCTACGGTTCCGATCTTTCTTCCATTGATCACGCTGCTGAATGCACCAGTCGAGGATGTTCTTCTCTACGGCGTCGACGTGCTCTACGTGGCGTCAGGCGTCGCCATGATCATCGGGGCGCGAGCTAGAACCAGGTCGACAGCCACGGAGTAACGGTCGAGCGGAACGCTGCATCCGCCGCGATCGATGCGCCCATTGTCTTCTGGGCGATGCGTCCGGCTTTAACCAGGGTCGAGACGGATGTCGCGCCCAGGTAGATCGCAGCCAGGTCGCGAATGTTCATCGCGAGGTGGTGGTTGTCGCCGAACCCTTCGCTGTCGTCGAGCTTTCGGACCACGCCGGTGCCCGCATCGTCGATGCTCAGCATCCAGCATCCGCTCGCGAACCCGAGCGGGTCATCGAGCTCCAGCACGAAGGTTCCGGGCGCGCTGTAGTGGCGAGCTTCCAGCGTCGTCTTGACGTCGAGGATGCGCAGCCACAGGTGGTCGCCAACGGCGTTCTCGGTCGCAGCCCGGGAGTCGGAGATCTTCCACCGCACCGGCTCATCCAGTGTGCGAAGACCGGCCTGAACCTGGCCGACCAGGTCGAGCTCGATCAGGTAGCGCCAGAGCGCGGAATAGGCGTCGTCGGTTGCGGTGACGAGGTATTCGACGTGGACGACTGCGGGGGCGTGGTCGTGGCGTTCTTCGACCTTGTAGACGGCGAGCCCCTGCTGCACACCCTCAGCGTCGTCGTAGCGCACGACGCGAAGTTCCTTGGGGTTTCCGCGGCCGGGCATTCCGAAGAGGCGCTTCCAGAGGTGGCCTTCGAAATACATCTGGCCGGGGGTCTGCGGCAGCGCGCGCTTCAGGATGTCGTGACCGCCCTCATCCCGCCCCTGCTCGGTTGTCACGAGCTGAACTTTGCCGTCTGGGACTGGTCCCGTCCAGGTTGCGCGGGTGGTGTCGATGGTCCAGTCGGCACGCATCGCGGCGGGCGCGAATCCGAAGCGCTCATAGATCGTGGCCTCGGAGGCGGTGAGGATCGCGACCGGGACGCCCAGTTTTGCGGCCGTTCGCAGCTCGGACTCCATCAGGTTTCGCGCGATCCCGCGGCGGCGATGCGTGGGCGCAACCGTGATGGTGCTGATCGCCCAGCTCGGGATGGTGCGCTGCCCCGGAATCGTGAGGTCGGCGATCCAGGAGCTGGCGGTCGCGACCGGAGTTACCGCGTCGGCAGCGCTGTCGTCGTACAGTCCGGACAGTCGGCGGTGGGCGAACCCCTCGACCCGGCTGGGGAGATGCTCGGCGTCGGCGCGCTCCGCGTGGAAGCCGCGCACCATCGCCTGGAACCATGGCTCGTAGGTGTCATCGCTCGACTTCAGCAGCGTGAAGCGCAGGCCCTGCTCGGCCAGCTTCTTCTTCGCGGCCGCGTCAATCGGTGTGCTGAGTACTTCGTCGCCCATGCCTCAAACCTATCGGCGGCCACGGTCGTGGGTCGAGCTAACCCCTCGGGTCGAGCTGACCCCTCGGGTCCAGCTTGTCGAGACCTCTTCCCGCAGAAATCTACCTAACATTCAAGAATGGTAGAATTCCCCTCATGAGCCTCAACCTCAAAGACGAAGAGACCGTAGCCCTCGTGTCTGAGCTAGCGAAGCGTCTTGGCAAAACCAAGACTGGTGCCGTGCGGGAGGTCGTTCGTGATCGACTCAACGAGCTCGACCGCGAGAACCAAACCGAGGTGGATGCTCGCGTCGCCGAATTCACCGATTGGCTAGAGCGTGACGTTTGGCCCCACACCCGATCCCAGAAGTTCCTTACAAAGCGCGAGGAAGAGGAACTGTTGGGATATGACGAGATGACCCGGCCATGATCGTCGACTCATCCGCCATCGTCGCCATCCTAAAGGGCGAGAAGGAGCAAGTGCGGCTGATTCGTGCGCTTGCCGGGGCAAGTGTGGTTCGGGTGGCCGCACCAACGTGGGTGGAAACCTCGATGGTCTTGCGCGGACCTCTGGGGGCGCGACTTGACGCGGTCCTGTCCGGGATCGAGCGCCAATTCGCAATCGAGTTCGTGCCATTCGAGCGTGAGCACGTTGGTGTCGCTGTGGATGCCTGGCATCGCTACGGGCGAGGCCAGCACGCCGCGAAGCTTAACTTCGGCGACTGCATTTCGTACGCGACTGCCAAAGTCGCGGGGGAGCCGCTGTTGTTTGTCGGCAAAGACTTCCCGCATACAGACGTGCTCTCGGCGTTGGACTAGAGCGCGAAATCCTCCGGCGCTAGATCCTCTGGGCTCATTGGCAGCGGGTGCGCCGTCCCCGCGGCTCGGATGCGGTGCTTCAGCTCGGCGATAACGTGGCTGTCGTCAAGCACTTTCGAGTCGGTGGTGACCGGTTCGGCAAGGATCTGGCTGGCTGGTCCGAGCAGAAGTCGCGACGTGCCCACCGTTCCGTCTTCGCCCACTGCAGGAAACTCAATCACCCCGGAGTCGCCGTTGGCCGCCAGTATCTGCGCGTAGTCGGTCAAAGCTTCGGCGAGTTCGTCGCTGACGATGGTCTTGCCGCCGGCATATTTGAGTTCCTTCACTCTTCCATTTACTGCCCGACGCAGTGTGTGCGACAACCCCTTGCGCTCGGCTGGTTGCGTCTGCACTAATACTGCGGCGGTATGCATATATGCCTCGCGTGTTAGTCGGGCTGCAGGCGCCCAAACTCCGCCTCGCAGCTCGTGCACTTCCAAGCCGGTGCTTCACCTTCGATCACGCACCCACCAAGTTCGACTTCGCCGCGCTCAGCGGCCTCGAACGCATCGACGCCGACCATCCCATACACAATCGGCACCGCGCGCCCACCACAGTTGGCGCAGGTGCGGTGCTTGGTGACGGTCATGGCTTCAGGATGCGGCTATCCGCCGACATCCGCTGCGCTAACTGACGTCGTCTCGAGCTGTTACCGGCCGCCCTCGTGGTCATGCGACGCGTGATTCGCGTCCGTGGAATTGTCGGATGGCGTGCCGGTGAGGTCATCGATCCCGAGCACCGTCGACGCGATGTCGTTGGACGTGTCGCCCGCTTCGACGGATGGGACATCCTGCTCGCCGTCGGTGTTTTCTGCTGAGTGACGTCCGGGGGTCATCGCGCGCTCCTTCGTTCGGTGGGTTCCAGCAAACGCTAGTGCGCGATCGCTTTCAACCCCCTGAAGCGCGCCTACAGGGTGGTCGTCCCGTAGATCGTGAGCGTGTCGCTCATGGTTGGGTCAAATCTGCGGTGTCTCCGGCAATACCCCGGCCTCGGTGGCGTTCGGACCCTCGAGGTCTTCGCGGAGGTGTTGGGCGTCATCCGAGTCGAGCAGCTCAATGTGCGTTTCGTCGCTATGGATGAGTACTTCGAACTCGGCATCGGTGCGTTTGCTCATGGTGTCTCCTCAGGCTTGTTTCGTTTCAGCTAACGCTTGCACTGTCAGTTGCGTATAGGCCTTGCGTTTCGGAGTCGGATGCCCGTCGCTACTCTTAATGCCATGACCCCGACCGAGCTGCGCGACTTCTGTCTCTCGCTGGAGCAGGCGTTTGAGTCGTTCCCGTTCGGCGAGGAGACGTCGGTCTTCAAGGTGAGCGGTAACGGCAAGATCTTCGCTTTGTCGGCGATGGATGATGTGCTCCTGAAGGTCTCGGTCAAGGTCGACCCCGAGGACAGCATCTCGCTTCGCGCCGAGTTCCCGCAGATCACCCCGGGCTATCACCTCAACAAGACGCACTGGATCACGATCGACTTGTCGGGCGGCGTTCCGGTTGACCTGGTCGAGGATCTGGTGCGGGGGAGTCACGACCTAGTGCGGCCAAAGCGCCCGCGGTCGACTCCGGTGGTTGAGTAGCTCGACGCGCGCAGCGCGCCGGGCGTATCGAAACCCCTACCGCCGCCCAAGCTCCTCAAGCGAA
>JADGOT010000015.1 GCA_017882805.1 Glaciihabitans sp.
ACTCAGCGACGACGACCTGCGCAACGAAACTGTAGAACTTCGTGAACGTTACGCAAATGGCGAATCCCTGGATGACCTGCTTCCCGAGGCCTTCGCGGCTGTGCGTGAGGCCGCTGTTCGAACGCTGGGCATGCGGCCGTTCGACGTTCAGATCATGGGCGGAATGAACCTCCACTTGGGGAATATTTCCGAGATGAAGACGGGCGAGGGCAAGACGATTACAGCGGTGCTGCCCGCCTACCTCAACGCGATAGCGGGTCGCGGCGTTCACGTCGTCACCGTCAATGACTACCTCGCCAGCTATCAGTCAGAACTCATGGGCCGCATCCTGCGTGCGCTGGGGATGACGACCGGCGTCATCCTGACTGGCCAGACTCCGGAAGAACGACGCGACATGTACCTGTGTGACGTCACGTACGGTACGAACAACGAGTTCGGATTCGACTACCTTCGCGACAACATGGCGTGGCAGGCCAGTGACATGGTGCAACGCGCGCACTACTTCGCAATCGTCGACGAGGTGGACTCGATCCTCATCGATGAGGCTCGCACGCCGCTCATCATCTCCGGCCCGGCGTCCGGTGAAGCGAACCGCTGGTTCGCGGAGTTCGCGAATCTTGCCACAAAACTTGAGCCGGACGTCGACTACGAGGTCGACGAGAAGAAGCGCACCGTTGGTGTGCTCGAGCCCGGCATCACGAAGGTCGAGGACTACCTCGGTATCGACAACCTGTACGAGTCGGCAAACACGCCGCTCATCTCCTTCCTGAACAACTCGATCCGCGCCGCCGCGCTTTTTAAGCGTGACAAGGACTACGTCGTCATGAACGGAGAGGTGCTCATCGTCGACGAGCACACTGGCCGCATTCTGGTGGGACGTCGGTATAACGAGGGCATTCATCAGGCCATCGAGGCCAAGGAGCATGTCGAGGTCAAGGCCGAGAACCAGACTCTCGCAACAGTCACCCTGCAGAACTACTTCCGCCTATACGCAAAACTCGCCGGGATGACCGGTACGGCCGAGACCGAGGCCGCCGAGTTCATGTCCACGTACAAGCTGGGTGTAGTTCCGATCCCGACGAACAAGCCCATGATCCGCAAAGATCAGCCCGACCTCGTCTATAAGAACGAGGAAGCGAAGTTTGGCCAGGTCGTCGAAGACATCGTCGAACGTCACCGAGTTGGGCAGCCCGTGCTGGTGGGAACCACCAGCGTCGAGAAGAGCGAGTACCTCTCGAAAATGCTGGCCAAGCGCGGCGTCAAGCACGAGGTGCTCAACGCCAAGAACCATGCGCGCGAGGCATCCATCATCGCGCAGGCCGGTCGAGTCGGCGCCGTGACGGTCGCGACCAACATGGCCGGCCGTGGCACCGACGTCATGCTCGGCGGCAACGCGGAGTTCCTCGCAGTCGCCGAGATGAACTCGCGCGGATACAGCCCGATCGACACCCCCGACGAATACGAGGCGGAGTGGGACCGGGTCTACGACCACGTCAAACGGATCGTCGCAGACGAGGCCGAGAAAGTCGTGGACGTCGGCGGCCTGTACGTGCTCGGTACCGAGCGCCACGAGTCGCGCCGAATCGACAACCAGCTCCGTGGCCGTTCCGGTCGCCAAGGGGACCCCGGCGAGAGCCGGTTCTATCTGTCGCTGCAGGATGACCTAATGCGCCTGTTCAACAGTGGCGCGGCCGAGGCGCTCATGGGCCGATCGGGAGTCCCGGACGACATCGCGATCGAGTCCAAGGTCGTGAGCCGTGCCATCCGCAGTGCCCAGTCGCAGGTCGAGGGGCGCAACGCGGAGATCCGCAAGAACGTACTCAAGTACGACGACGTCCTCAACCGTCAGCGCGAGGCGATTTACAGTGATCGCCGCCACATCCTCGAGGGCGACGACCTCAAGGATCGCATCGGCCACTTCCTGGAGGACGTCCTCGGCGAGGTACTCGAGTCGCACACCGCCGAGGGTCACAGCGACGACTGGGACTTCGACGCGATGTGGACCGAATTCCGCACGCTGTATCCGATCTCGATCACCATCGACGAGGTGATGTCCGAGGCGGGCAGCCGCGGACGTGTCACAGACGAGTTCCTGAAGAAAGAGATCATTTCGGATGCGAAGCTCGCGTACGAGCGCCGCACCATGGAGCTCGGCGAGCCCGCCATGCGTGAGCTCGAGCGCCGCGTTGTGCTATCGGTCATCGACCGCCGTTGGCGCGACCATCTCTATGAGATGGACTACCTGAAAGATGGCATCGGACTGCGCGCGATGGCCCAGCGTGACCCACTTGTCGAGTACCAGCGCGAGGGTTTTGCGTTGTACCAGCAGATGATGGGCTCAATTCGTGAGGAGTCCGTCGGCTTCCTGTTCAACCTCGAGGTCGAAGTCACTGGTGGAGATGCGACGGCATCAATTCCCACGGTCGAGGCTCGAGGTCTGGGGCAGAGCGGGGCTCCTGCGGAGCGCCTGAGCTACTCGGCTCCCAACGCCGACAACCAGGGCGAGGTTGAGGTGCGCAACGAACGCGGACAGGTCGAGCGCGCCGCCACCGCCAAGGCTCAGCGCCAGCAGGCGGAGCAGGCCGCGGCAGCCGCGGGTCAGCAGCCACCGCAGCCCCAGCAGGGCCAGCCGCAGCGGGGTGCCTTTGGCCAGCGCATTGACCCGAACGCCCCACCGCCCACGAACCGCGCCGAGCGCCGCGCCCAGGAGCGCGGCAAGTAGCTCTACAGCACGTTGATGGCCGTTGCACGCCAGCGCGAGTCGAGACCCTCTAGGCGGATTGCGACGGCACGAGTGCGTGCGCGACCGCGAACGATCACGACCGCCTCGACCACTCCGTCACGCGGCTCACAGATGCTCGTAGAGCCGATCGAGAAGGAGGGTCGGGTCGCCTTCTGTGCACGAGCACGGCGGGCCCGTGTCGACAGCACAACGCGCTTCAGCAGGTGGCGGTACACGTCATCGCTGACCCAGCGCGCCAGCTGCTCCAGGTCGCGAGCACCAGCGAGTACCTCGATCACGCAGCGCGTGAGGTTTTCGAGAAGAGGCCCGGGGTCGGGGAGAGTGGCGGTTGAGGCGGGCTGGGCGCCGAAGAAATCGTCCGAGTCAAACCGCGTCCGTCCGGTGCGGTCGACGGCACCTGAGGGAGTCGAGAGAGTCAGTGGTGCGGGGTCAAATACTGACGATTGCGGCGCGGCTGAGGACATCCTGGGCACTCGAAAAGCTCCTGATCACGACTGGTCGGTATACCCCCGAACGGGAGGCGCTCACACTAAACCAGAGTGAGCGTGATCTGGCCACGCCCCC
>JADGOT010000154.1 GCA_017882805.1 Glaciihabitans sp.
CCTGCCGTGGCAAACAACGGACAGAATTTCCCCGGTCCAAATCTGTGAATCGCCTATAACCTTTCTGCATGATGAAACGGATCCCCCTCATCGCCGTCCTCGGCGCTGTCCTGCTCCTCACCACGGCGTGCGGACCAATCGCGGGCCCCACATCCAGCCCGACAGATACGTCGGCCCAGTCAGACTCACCGGCGCCCAGCGCCACCCCCACCAGCAGCCCCCCGGTCAACTCGACGGCACACACAGCGGGCGACTGCACTGCTGCAGACATGACAACTGGCGCAATTCCGACCGTCTACACGGTGTACACGGGCGACTCAACGACACCGGTAACGATCCACTACACCGCGTTCAATCGTGATGGTACGGTTCCCGTCGAAACGTTGACGACCGTTGGCCCGGTGGTCAACATCATCGGCTACGCGTGCTCGAATCCCGCCGACGGTGCAGTCTGGACATTTACAGCCAACATCACTACCAAGGACAACCTCGGCTGTGTACTCGATTTCGGTGGACTCCTCGTAAACAACAACTCGCAGAGTGCCGAGCACTCCCCGGCCATCCCAATCTCCGTCGACTGCTCGGGCAACCCCGGAATGTAGCTAGAGGCGCGGCAGTTCGAGTGTCGTGATAATGTCCGCCGGCGCCGCCTGCATCGAGCGGTCTGAGCCGAAATCGAACCAGACCGAGTCGAACGCGGCTTCGTTGACGCGCAGGAATTCGAGCAGCAGCTCAGGAGGAAGAACCTCGGCTGTGAGATTGCTCTCTTCCGGCACCATCGACGCGTAAGCCTCTAGTGACGAGAACAGGGCGACCATTAAAGTACCCCCGTCGTTGTCGCGTCGGAACGTGCGGATTTGAGTTCCGTTCTCGGTGACCGTAGTAGGCACTATCGCACCGTCGCTCCGGATTGCGAGGCCGACGGCGATAGAGTCGTTGGCCTCGAGCGCGAGAGCAAGCGCCGACGGCACTACTTGAGCACAAACTGCGGTGAGTCCGCCTTGGCCGACGCGACACCGTTGACGGTGACTGTCAGGTGATAGCTCGCGCCCCCCGCGATGACCTGGGGAGCCTTGGTTGCCGAGCACGCCGCAGCGTTCGATCGAGTCCTGGTCCACGCAAACGGCGTGCTCTTGACAGGCACGCCCGGTTGGAGGGTCGTCGTGGCTGGCACAGCATTGGTCTGACAGTCCTTAGACGACCAGATCTTCTCGGACCCGCTGGTGATGACGTAGACCTGCACGTCGCTGCCATCCTTGAACGAGCAGGCAACAGCGCCCGTGTTGGTGATCGTAAGCGACAGCTGGGGGTTGACGCCTGCCGCATAGGTCAGCGCATCCGTGACCCCGACAACCTTCACGTCCGTGGGTTTGCATGCTGTCGCCGCCGCGACCGGCGTGTGCGATGTATTCGTCTTCGTCCCGGTCGGCGGTTTGGTTCCCGCGGGGCGCGCCACGATGAGGATGATGATCACGATGACCGCGAGCACGCCCAGCAGAACCAACAGTCGGCGGCGCCAATAGACGTTCCTTGGCTGCGGGCCGACGGGATTCCGAATCGTCGACATACTTGAAGGCTAACTACATTGCCTTCAGCATCCTTGTATTGCCTAGGGTGTTTGGCTTTACCCGGCTGAGATCGAGAAACTCGGCGATGCCCTCATCCTGAGAGCGAACGAGCTGTGAGTACACGTCTGCCGAGACGATGTCGTCCTCGATCGGGGCAAAGCCGTGACGGCTAAAGAATTCGGTCTCGAAGGTCAGACAGAACAGCCGGGTGAGCCCGAGAGCGCTTGCCGCCGACTCGATGTCGCTCAGGATGGCGTGGCCGACGCCGCGATGTAGCCACTCGTCGGCGACCGCGAGTGTGCGCACTTCACCGAGGTCTTCCCACATCACGTGGAGTGCGCCGCATCCGATCAGCACGCCGTCGTCGTCGGTCGCGACGCGGAACTCCTGCACCGCCTCGTAGAAGACAACCCGCTCCTTGCCCAGCAAAATGCGGCGTTGGACGAGCGGCTCCACCAGCGACTGGATGGCTGGAATGTCGGAGGTGCGGGCCGGGCGGACGGTGAAACTCACGTTCCGAGTCTAGAGACACAAATGGCGGGACGAGCCTGTGCTCGTCCCGCCATCCGCACTGCTTACGCCTCGACGGCTACCGGCTCGGGCTCGATTGCGCCCGGCTGGCGGCTCGTCGTGATGACGAAGTCGTTGTCGACATAGTCCACGTGAACGTGGTCACCGGCGTTGAGTTCACCGTGCAGAATCTTCTCCGACAGGCGGTCCTCGACCTCGTGCTGTACCGCGCGACGAAGCGGGCGGGCGCCGAGGGCCGGGTCAAACCCGATCTCGATGAGCTTCTCCTTGGCGGCCAGAGCCAGTTCGATGGTGAGATCGCGGTCCATGAGACGCACCTTGAGGCGCGTGATGAACAGGTCAACGATCTGCAGTAGCTCTTCCTTGCTGAGCTGCGGGAACACGATCGTCTCGTCGACACGGTTCAGGAACTCAGGCTTGAAGTGCTTCTTCAGTTCGTCGACAACCTTGCCGCGCATGCGGTCGTAGTCCGTCGCGGTGTCGCCACCGAGCTGGAAACCGACCGGGCCGTTCGTGATGTCCTTCGTACCGAGGTTGGTCGTCATGATGATGACCGTGTTCTTGAAGTCGACCACACGACCCTGACCATCCGTCAGTCGTCCTTCTTCCAGAATCTGGAGGAGCGAGTTGAAGATGTCGGGGTGTGCCTTCTCGATCTCATCGAACAGCACCACGGAGAACGGCTTGCGACGCACCTTCTCGGTGAGCTGGCCACCCTCTTCGAATCCGACGAATCCGGGAGGGGCACCAAACAGTCGCGAGACGGTGTGCTTCTCGCCGTACTCGCTCATGTCGAGGGAGATCATCGCGTTCTCGTCATCGAACAGGAACTCGGCGAGCGCCTTGGCCAGCTCGGTCTTTCCGACACCCGTGGGGCCGGCGAAGATGAACGAACCGGACGGGCGCTTCGGGTCCTTGAGGCCAGCGCGCGTACGACGGATGGTCTTGGCGAGAACCGAGATGGCCTCTTCCTGGCCGATGACCCGCTGGTGCAGAGCCTTCTCCATGAAGATGAGTCGGCTCGACTCCTCCTCGGTCAGCTTGAAGACAGGAATGCCGGTAGCCGCGGCAAGAACCTCGGCGATGATTCCCTCATCCACTGTTCCGCTCGTGCCGGTGTCGCCGGACTTCCACTGCTTCTCGAGACGAAGGCGCTCACCGAGCAGCTTCTTCTCTTCGTCGCGCAAGGATGCGGCCTTCTCGAAGTCCTGGTCCTCGATCGCGGCTTCCTTCTGCCCGCGAACGACGGCGATTTTCTCGTCGAATTCGCGAAGCTCCGGCGGCGCAGACAGGATCGACAGGCGCAGGCGTGCGCCGGCCTCGTCGATCAGGTCGATGGCTTTGTCGGGCAGGAACCGGTCGGCAACGTACCGGTCGGCAAGGTTCGCGGCGGCGACAATCGCGCCATCCGTGATCGAGACCTTGTGGAACGCCTCGTACTTGTCGCGCAGTCCCTTGAGGATGTTGATGGTGTGTGGCAGCGAAGGCTCGTGCACCTGCACAGGCTGGAAGCGGCGCTCGAGCGCAGCATCCTTCTCGAAGTGCTTTCGGTACTCGTCGAGCGTGGTCGCTCCGATCGTCTGCAACTCTCCGCGAGCAAGCAGCGGCTTCAGGATGGAGGCGGCGTCGATCGCGCCCTCGGCAGCACCCGCACCGACTAGCGTGTGGATCTCGTCGATGAACACGATGATGTCGCCGCGCGTGCGGATCTCTTTCGTGACCTTCTTCAGGCGCTCCTCGAAGTCACCGCGGTATCGGCTGCCGGCGATGAGTGAGCCGAGGTCGAGCGAGTAAAGCTGCTTGTCTTTCAGCGTCTCGGGAACCTCGCCCTTGACGATGGCCTGGGCGAGTCCCTCGACGACGGCGGTCTTGCCGACGCCGGGCTCGCCGATCAGAACAGGGTTGTTCTTCGAACGGCGGGAGAGGATCTGCATGACCCGCTCCATCTCCTTCTCGCGCCCGATGACCGGGTCGAGCTTTCCGTCGCGTGCCGCCTGTGTCAGGTTGCGGCCGAACTGGTCGAGGATCTGCGAGCCCTTGTCGGGAGTCGCGTCGTTGCCGCCGACGGCAACCGCTTCCTTACCCTGGTAACCGGACAGCAGCTGGATGACCTGCTGGCGAACCTTGTTCAGGTCTGCGCCGAGCTTGACGAGCACTTGGGCTGCGACACCCTCGCCCTCGCGAATGAGGCCGAGCAGGATGTGCTCGGTGCCGATGTAGTTGTGCTTCAGCGCCCTGGCTTCGTCCTGTGCGAGGACGACTACCTGGCGAGCCCGTTCAGTGAAGCG
>JADGOT010000155.1 GCA_017882805.1 Glaciihabitans sp.
GCTCTTCGGCGACGCGAAAACGGTCATCGGCGAGCTGGTGAAGGAACTCGCCGGAGGGTCAGGAGTGCACTGACCTCGGCACCTGGACCGCTGGTCCGGTGCACTGCTGCACAGTGGGAGCTAGGCGGGGTCTGCGCGCGGAGGCGACATTTCAAACCCTTGAGGCGCGTGGCATCACGGCCTACATTTCGCTAGGGCATGAAGTGCGGCCGTCCAAGCCGCCGAACTCGGCACACGCCGCGACCCAGCGGATGGCCGCGCGACTCACGAGTGAGGCCGGCCGGGCGCGCTACCGTCGTCGCAAAGCGATCGTGGAGCCGGTCATCCGGTGGATCAAAGCAGTCCTCGGTTTCCGACGCTTCAGTATGCGCGGCGAGGTGAAGGCGCGTGGCGAGTGGAACGTCGTCTGCCTGGCGGTCAACCTGAAGCGCTTACACCGGCTCGGGATCACGTGACCCCCACGCGTCGGTCGTGCTCGCGACTCTCACACGGCACCACGACGATGGCCACCCGCGTCCCCGATAACATCGCCGGTCGCCGAACAGAGCCTGGCAAGCGTGACGAGGTCATGCAGTAAGCGGCGGATCGTGGAGGACAATGAAGGACGACGTCGCGGTATGGACCCAGTATCGTCGACGTACCGGCTTGCCGATCGCTCCGTCTACAGGTGGAATTCGTGCCAGGCCCGAACCGACTGTCCAGATGTAGTATTTGCGGAGCACAACGGTCGATCCGACGATGACGTTCGACGCGGTCCTGGATCTTCGTTCCACGTTCCCGCGATTCACGCCGGAGGCGCGCAAGGCGAATCGTCCCGTCGTCGACCTCCTCGCGAGGATCGGCGCGAAGAAGAACGCTACGCCGGCGCAAATCGCGCTCGCGTGACTGCTCGCGCAGAAGCCGTGGATCGTACCGATTCCTGGCACGCGACGGCTGGACCGGTTGGAGGAGAACCTCGGCGCGCTCAGCGTCACGTTGACGCCGGACGATGTGCGCGAGATCGAGAGTGGCTACTCACAGATCACCGTGCACGGGGCGCGCCTCTCCCCAGAACACATGGCGTTCATCGACGCTGATCGTTGAAGGAGAACAGAGCAATGCAGAAGCGCACATTGGGCAAGAGCGGACTGGAAGTCTCGGCGCTCGGCTTTGGCTGTATGGGTATCAGCTTCGGCTACGGACCGGCCGCGAGCCGGGAAGAAGGCATCGCGATCATCCGCGCGGCCGTTGACGGGGGCGTGACGCTGTTCGATACCGCCGAGGCGTACGGGCCGTTCACGAATGAAGAGCTCGTCGGGGAGGCGCTCGGCCCGGTACGCGATCGGGTGGTGATTGCGACCAAGTTTGGTTTCAAGTTCGAGGGCGGCAAGTCAGCAGGGCTGGACAGCCGGCCCGCGCACATCCGGGACGTGGCCGACGCCTCACTGAAACGACTCAAGACGGATCGGATCGATCTGTTCTATCAGCACCGCGTCGACCCGAACGTCCCGATCGAGGACGTCGCGGGGGCGGTGAAGGACCTCATTCGCGAAGGCAAGGTCAAGCACTTCGGTCTATCCGAAGCGGGCGTGCAGACGATTCGTCGGGCGCATGCCGTTCAACCCGTGACCGCGCTGCAGAGCGAGTACTCGCTGTGGTGGCGCGAGCCCGAACAGGAGCCCTTGCCGGCGCTCGAGGAATTAGGCATTGGGTTTGTGCCCTTCAGCCCACTCGGTAAAGGGTTCCTGACCGGAAAGATCGACGACAAGACCACCTTCGACAGCACGGACTTCCGGAATGTTGTTCCGCGCTTCACGCCAGAGAATCGTGCGGCGAATCTGGCGTTTGTCGAGTGGCTGAAAACGTTCGCGGAGCGGAAGAAGGCCACACCGGCCCAAATCGCACTCGCGTGGCTGCTCGCGCAGAAGCCCTGGATCGTGCCGATTCCTGGGACGACGAAGCGTCATCGACTTGAAGAGAACCTCGGCGCGGCCGCGATTCCGCTCAGCGCCGACGACCTGCGAGAGATCGATCGCGCAGCGTCCCAGATCGAGGTCCACGGCGCACGCTATCCCGAACACCTCCAGAAGATGGTCGGGCGCTGAAGTGATGACCAAGGTTCTCGTGCTCGGTGCCAACGGCCAGCTTGCACGGAACACGATTCCGTTCCTGTTGCGGAACCCTGATGTGGTGCTGACGTTGTACTTGAGGCGCGCCAGTCGACTCGCGCGCCACTCGTTCCAGACGCGGGACAGCCACACCCAAAGCAGGCGGTCCGCCTGAGCGAGCCGCAGCCGCTGGGGCCGCGACCGGTTCAGCACCTGCAGCTGGTGCCGCAACGCCAACACCTCCAGCTGCAGGACGGCGCGCGAGCGCGCGCAACTTCGCAGGGTCAGCAGGAACGAGAGGAAGACGGACATGATGGCCGAGAAGCGTATGCCGTGGTCGCCTGCAAGATCAACGGTATCAACAGGAACGAACTCTTCAGTAGGCACATCCTGCGCGTTCACGATAATGCCGCGCTCGACGAGGTATTCAACCGGTTAGGTTAGCCAGCTCGTAAGCGGCCCGTGGTCCCTGGCTTCTCGAGCACCCGATCGACGTTCGATTCGCTTCATCGTTGACACGCCTCCACCCCGGGCATACGCTCCGGCGGGTTACACAGCGTTCGAAAGGAGCGGTACCCGAATGAAGCAGCGAACACTGATGCTCTCCGTCGCGGTCGGAGCGCTGACGCTGGCGGGCGTTGTGGTCTACGCGACGATCCCCGAGGAACACGCGCCTTGGTTCGACCGGCACAGGCTTGACCGCGTGAAGTCTACGTCAAAACCGGCAGGTCCGGGTTGTCCAGCAGAACGAATGACCGCCCCCCCGTAAGCCTCCGCGGTCCGGGAACAGTCGAAGGTAGACTGCTCCGCTGTAGGGGGTCAGACCCTTTTGGACCATTAGCGCCGCGAAAATAAGAGACACTTCCGAGCCGGGGAGGAGGAACCCCATGCGCAAGGAAGTCACACCGGAGAAGGTTGTTCAGGAGATCCGGCGGAA
>JADGOT010000156.1 GCA_017882805.1 Glaciihabitans sp.
CAAAGCGCCAACACCACCATGATTCTCGTCACCGACATCGGCGACGGCTACCGGGGTCGGGCGACGGGCGTCCTGCAGCCCCTCCAGGCTGGCTTTCCGTCAGTCGTGACTTCGGGCGATGGCACTCCAGGCCTTACCCTCGACCTGCAGGAGCCCCCCAAGACGCTCCAGTCTGAGGTTGTGCGCGGCGGAAGCGGCGTCAAAGTCAAGGCTGGGCAGAAGGTTCTGCTGCAGGTGCAAGGCGTCGAATGGACTGATCCTGCCCCGACCAAGACGTTCGACTCGACTTGGACCGATCACACGCCGCGGTTTTACTCGCTGACGGCTCTCGCCCCGAGCGCAGGCGGGCAATTCCTCGACAAGGGCTCCGTCAAGGCGCTCGTCGGCCAGCGAGTCGGCAGCCAGGTGATGGTGGTCGTGCCTCCCAAGGCGGGCTACCCGACCGGAAAAGTGCCGAGTGGCTATCCGACCGGATCGACGCTGATCTTCGTTTATGACATTCTCGGCACATACTAGGCAGTAGCTCATCGCTCCAGCTCACGACACTGGCCGGGTGTCCTTACGTCACAAGGAATAACTTTCGTGTCAGCAGCCGCACAATCGCGAATCCCGGTTGAAGAGCGACTCTTCAGCCTGGTCCTCGCGTTGCTGGCGACCGAGGCTGGATTGACGAAGAACGAGATTCTGTCAACCGTGCAGGGGTACCGCCAGCGGTATTCGGTATCCGGCGACAACTCGAACCTCGAGCGGCAGTTCGAGCGGGACAAGGACGACATCCGGGATCTGGGCGTTCCGCTCGAGACACTGGATTCGCCGGGCCAGGCGGGGAACAACCAGAACCTGCGTTACCGAATTCCGCGGGGCGATTATGAGCTACCAGCAGACATCGCCTTTTCGCCCGAAGAAACGACGCTTCTCAATCTGGCCGCAATGGTCTGGCGCGAGGGCTCAATCTCCGGCGAGTCCCGACGCGCCATCCTGAAGCTTCGCTCCTTGGGCGTCGTCGCCGATGAGCCAATGATCGGTTACGCGCCGCGTCTGCGAGTCCGCGACGTCGCGTTTGAACCGTTAACCACCGCTCTCGACAAGCACGTCATCGTGAGGTTCGGATACCTCAAGCCGGGGGAGCAGGAGGCTCGCATTCGCACGATCGCCCCTATCGCTCTCATTCAGCGCGAGGGGCGCTGGATGCTGCACGGTGAGGACCAGGACGCCGGGGGCACGCGCAACTTCCTCCTGCGCCGAATAGTCACGCCCATCACGACCACCAACACCAAGCACGCACCGTTTCCCGCTTCCGCCACCGCAAAGGCCATGACTGAGCTCGACGAAATCTGGGAGAGTCGGGCGGCCGTAGTCGAGGTGGAACCCGGTTCGGATGCCGCCACCCGGCTCAGCAAGCGGCCGAGCACTACTGCCAGTGCGGACACGCTCACCCTGCACTATTCCGATATCGACCTGTTTGCCGACGAGCTCGCAGGGTATGGCCCCGAGGTGCTGGTTCTCTCGCCTGACGAATTGCGCATCGCCGTTCGAGACCGACTGCTTCGAACGGTGGCGGATCATGGCTAAAGCCAAGACTCAGCCGTTGCAGGCGCAAGACAAGCTGACCTTTCTTCTGTCTCTGGTGCCGTACCTGATGGACCACGACCGGGTGAGCGTCGAGGAGGCCGCCGCGCACTTCGGAATGACCAAAGACCAGATCCGGGAGGCCGTGCGCCTTATCGGCGTCTCAGGTATCCCCGGCGAGACTGCCTCGTACCAGCACGAAGACCTGTTTGACATTTCCTGGGACGATCTCGAAGAGAACGATCAAATCGTGCTTACCCATCGTGTCGCGATTGATGACTCACCGCGCTTCTCGGCGCGCGAGGCGGCTGCCCTGATCGCGGGTCTCCAATACCTCTCGTCTCTGCCCGAGCACGCAGATCGCACGGCAATCGCAACCTTGAGCGCCAAGCTCTCGCGTGGGGCATCATCGACGCCGAGTCAGCTCACAGTCCAGTCGACCGGCACAGACGAGACTCTTGCCCTGATCAGGGACTCAGTCGACGCTGGCGTTCAGCTCGAATTCGACTATCTCAATTCACGCGGCGAGCGCGAACGCCGTCGCGTCGATCCACTGCGCATCGAATCGCTCGACGCCGACTGGTATCTGCGGGCCTGGTGCCATCTGCGCGAAGCGGTGCGTACGTTCCGTCTGGACCGCATCTCGAACCCCATCGTGACCACCGAACCGATCACCCATGGAGCCGGGGATGTAAAACTCCCGGACTCGCTTTTCGAGGGATCCGCAGATGATCTCATTGTCACCATCGACGTTGCCGCCAGTGCCGCGCCACTCTTGGCGGACTACATCCCGGAGGGCGCAGTGACCGTGGAGAAGGATGGCCGATTGCGCACCTCGGTTCGTGTGTCGCACTACCACGGCCTCAAACGACTGATTGCGAGCATGCCCGGTGTAGCGATCGTGATTGGTCCGCCCGACGCACGTGCCGCAGTTCGTGAGTGGGCGGCGGCGGGCGCGGGCCGGTACCAGTGATCTCTCAATGACAGAACTTTCCCCCGCCGAGCGGTTTGCGGCGTCTCGCTCGCGGAATGAGCTGCCCATGGTTGAGGCCTTCCGTGCCCATCAGCGGTTTGACCTGGACGACTTTCAGATTGCCGCCTGCACGTCGATCGAGCGAGGAAACAGCGTTCTGGTCGCCGCGCCGACGGGAGCGGGAAAGACGATCGTCGCCGAGTTCGCAATCTTTCTGGCGATGCAGGATTCGAGTGACAAGGTGTTCTACACGGCACCGATGAAAGCGCTCAGCAACCAGAAGTTCCAGGAACTGGTGAACGAGTACGGGCCCGACGAGGTCGGCCTGCTGACCGGCGATACCAACATCAACTCGAGCGCCCGCGTCGTCGTGATGACCACCGAGGTCTTGCGCAACATGCTGTACGCGGACTCCGGGCTGTTGAAGAATCTGTCGCACGTAATCATGGATGAGGTGCACTACCTGGCCGATCGGTTCCGCGGCGCCGTGTGGGAGGAGGTCATCATCCACCTTCCGCAGTCCGTTCGCCTGGTTTCTCTCAGCGCCACGGTGTCGAACGCGGAGGAATTTGGCGACTGGCTGCAGGCGGTCCGCGGCGACACCGATGTGATCGTGTCTGAGGAACGACCGGTTCCGCTCGAGCAGCACGTATTGGTTCGCACCCGATTGCTCGACCTGTTCGATTCATCGGGACTAGCGGCAACCAATCGGGTGAACCCGGAGCTGGCCCAAATGGCAAACTACGGCGGACGAAATCTCAATGCGAAGCAGACTCGCGACATCGGTCGTTATCATTCGCGGGGCGGGCGCCAGGACAGCATCCGGATGGACCGGTCCGACCTCGTCGCGCTACTCGAATCGCGCAATCTGCTGCCCGCCATTTTCTTCATCTTCTCGCGCGTCGGATGCGACTCCGCGGTTCGACAGGTGCTGCGAGCGGGCGTTCGACTCACGCAAGCGAGTGAGCGTGACGAGATCCGTGCGATTGTCGAGGATCGCTGTCGCACGCTTCGGGACGAGGATCTCGCAGTTCTCGGCTATTGGGAGTGGCTTGAGGGGCTCGAACGAGGCGTTGCCGCGCATCACGCCGGCATGCTGCCCGCCTTCAAGGAGGTTGTCGAGGAGTTGTTCCGTCTCAAGCTCGTCAAGCTCGTGTTTGCGACCGAGACGCTCGCGCTGGGAATCAACATGCCCGCCCGCACGGTCGTGCTGGAAAAGCTCGAGAAGTTCAACGGTGAGGCGCGCGTGCCGATCACGCCGGGGGAGTACACCCAGCTGACCGGGCGCGCGGGTCGTCGCGGCATCGACGTCGAGGGGCACGCCGTCATCCAGTGGGTTGACGGGCTGAATCCACAGGCAGTTGCCTCCCTTGCGAGTCGGCGTACGTATCCGCTGAACTCGTCGTTCACCCCGACCTACAACATGGCCGTGAACCTGATCGAGCAGTTCGGACGTGATCGCACGCGCGAGATCCTTGAGTCGTCATTCGCGCAATTCCAGGCCGACCGCGCTGTTGTCGATCTTGCCCGAAAGGTGCGAAAGCAACAGGAGTCGCTCGACGGATACTCGAAGGCCATGACGTGTCACCTCGGAAACTTCGTCGAATATTCGACGATCCGTCGGGAACTGACCGATCTCGAACGCAAGACGACCACGCGCGACGACCAGAAGGGGCGTGGCGACCGTGAGAAGCGCCAGCGCCAGCTGACGGCTCTACGAACGCGGTTGAAGCAGCACCCGTGCCACAGTTGCCCCGAGCGCGAGGCGCATGCGCGATGGGCCGAGCGCTGGTGGAAACTCAAGCGCGAGACCGATCAGTTGACCGCGCAGATTCGCACTCGCACGGGCGCCGTGGCCAAGGTATTCGACCGGGTGACGGATATTCTCGTCGAACTCGGGTACCTCATCGTCGCGAAGGACGGCAGCCTCACCGTCGCTGCCCCGGGACGAACACTTCGCCGCATCTACGGTGAACGGGACCTGCTGGTGGCTGAATCACTGCGACAAGGCCTCTGGGACCGCCTGGACGCGCCGTCGCTCGCCGCTATGGCCGCCTCCCTGATCTTCGAGCCCCGCCGCGACGAGGGCGCGCCGAACGACCGCAATCTACCCGGGGGACCGTTCCGAGAGGCGTTCGATCGCACAACCGACCTTTGGGCACGCCTGGATGACCTAGAGCGCGACCACAAGCTGCCCGGGACAAACCCACTGTCGACCGGCCTCACCCTCGCCATGCACAAGTGGGCACAGGGTGGGTCGCTGGATTCAGCGCTGACGATTGCTGACCTCGCTGCGGGTGACTTCGTGCGCTGGAGCAAACAGACGATCGACCTGCTCGACCAACTATCCGTCGTGGCCGATTCGCCCGTCGGGGCCACCGCGCGCAAGGCCCTCGACTCGGTCTTTCGGGGAATCGTCGCTTACAGCAGCGTTGCATAGGATTCGTGCGTGGTGAACGGTGAACCAATGAATGCGGTCGCGCCGCGACCTCTATGGGCTGCGGTTCTGCTGGCTGCGGCATCCGGACCGATCATGGATGTCGGCTTTCCCGAACTGTCCTGGTGGCCATTCACATTTATCGGCATTGCGGTCTTTCTCATAAGTGTTCGTGGGCGCCGACCCTGGGGTGCATTTCTTGTCGGATTTGTCGGGGGAATGACCTTCTACCTGGTTCAGATCGCCTGGGCGGCACTGTTTCTCGGCCCTATTCCGCTCTCCTCGCTGGCGACGCTCGAGTCACTCTTTGTCGGTGGCGGCGCCGTACTGATCTCGATCGCCTATCGCGTCGTCCCGTCCGTGTGGAGTTCACCGCTCGGGCGTCTGGGATTGCTTCCCGCGGTCGTGGCGGGTCTATGGACCCTGCGCGAGGCCGTCGCAAGCGTCTGGCCCTACGGGGGATTCTCCTGGGCGCGGGTGGCCGAGTCACAGTCGCAGAGCCCGTTCGCGAGCCTGTTCTCGTGGATCGGCATCTCGGGCGTGAGCTTCGTGATGGTGTTTCTGGTCGCACTGACGCTTGAGGCGCTTCTGGTCGTATCCGTTCATTCGCTGACCCGCACGGTCCTCGTTGCCGGTGCGACCGCCCTGATCGTGCTCGTGCCCGCCTATCCGATCCTGTTGAAGGGCACTACGACCGTCGCTGCGGTGCAGGGTGCAGGTCCGGCGGGATACTTCGACCCTCACAACTACGGCGACCTCTTGGCGGCGCAGTACAAGGCCACGGTTCCGCTGTTCGGTCGTGCCGGCATCGATATGGTCATCTGGCCGGAGGGCGCCAGCGATATTGATCCGGTGGCCGCCGACCGAGCCCCCGACGAGGATGTCGCCGCGACGGAGTTCGATGACGTCAGCACGCGGATTCACGCGCCGCTGCTGGCCGGCACCATCCAACAGCGCGGTTCGAAGGTCTACAACACCTCGCTGCTGTGGGAGGCGGGCAAGGGAGCGATCGATCACTATGACAAGAAGCATCCCGTGCCTTTTGGCGAATACGTGCCGAATCGCGCCATATGGCGCAGCTTCGCGCCCGCGCTGATCGACCTGATCGGTCGCGACTACACGCCCGGCACCACGGATACCGTCTTCGACGTCAACGGGGTGATCGCAGGAATCGACATTTGCTTCGACATCACCGACGACACAGTCATGCGTGACTCGATCAGGTCGGGCGCACAGATCCTGGTCGCACAGACCAACAACGCGGATTTCGGGCACACCGATGAGAGCGTTCAGCAACTGGAGATTGCCCGAATCCGGGCAATGGAACTCGGGCGTACCCTCGTTAACGATTCGACCGTCGGCACTACGGCAATCGTGCTGCCAAGCGGAAAGACCGTATCGCAGCTTCCCGTCTACAAGGCGGGCTACCTGGTTGAGAAAGTACCGCTCAGCACGACGATTACCCCAGCGACGTGGTTGGGGGAGCCCATCGAGCAGTTCGTCTCACTGCTCGGGCTGGCCGGGCTGATCGTCGCTTCGATCTCGACGCGGAAAAGAAAAGAGCGCCAGCGCTAAGCGCCGACGCTCTCAAACCACCAGACGAGTTACGTCAGACTCCTATCTTGTGTTCACCCTTACGAGCGCGCAGGAAGTCCAGTCGCTCCTGGAGCAGTTCCTCGAGTTCCGCACGCGTGCGGCGCTCCAGCAACATGTCCCAGTGACTGCGCGGGGCCTTGACGTCAACGACCTCGGTCTCGACGGCATCGCCCGCGCTGTCAAGAAGGACACCCTCTTGGCCGCTCTTGGGCGATTCCCATACCTCGGGAACTTCGGCCTCGGCCGAGAAAACTACCTCAAACGTTTTTCCATCTGGCGTGCGGTACACGCTTTTCTTTCGCGGCGAAAACTCGACGCCCTCTTCACTTTGAAGGCTCTGGGTGCCAAGTCGCATGCCGCGCAAACTACGGTCTGCCATTGTGTGGCCTCCTTACTTGGCTAATGCACTCCAAGTTATAAACCCCTTGGCTGGGCGATTCCTTTCAACCTCCGGCTGTTCACGACAAGTTCCCAGCAAATTGGCAGGGAAGGAGTTAGCTGCTTTTGCCGAGCAATCCGAGCGCAAGATCAATGCGATCGGTAAACAGTCCGTCGACACCGAGGTCGAGGAGACGCTTCATCTGCGCCACATCGTTGATCGTCCAAATGTGCACTTCGAGCCCGGCAGCATGGAAACGCGAGATCACACCACGAGTCGCAATACGCACACCGGCACTGCGAACGGGAACCTGGACGGCGGTGACGTGTCGAAGTGCCCAGCGCACGACCGCGGACAGGCGCAGCTTGGCCGCGATTACCGCAATCACAATCTCACCGGGGGAGGAGGAGCTGGCGACACCAGGCAGGAGCTTCACTGCGGAATGCCTGCGCTTGGCGTTGAAGGAGGTGATCAGCACCCGGTTTGTCGCCCCAGCTTCCAAGATCGCCTGTGCGGCCGGCCGGCCGGCATCCAGCGACTTGATGTCAATGTTGAACCGAGCCTCCGGAAACGCATCAAGTAGCTCTGCGAGCGTCGAAAAGGTCTGGCCCTCGCCAAGATCGATCTTTCGCAGTTCCGCCAGCGTGAGCTGGTTGACGCGAACCTTGTGTCCCGCCGTGCGGATCAGGTTCGGGTCGTGCGAGAGCACGGCAATGCCGTCCTTACTCGCGTGCACATCGGTCTCGAGATAGGTCGCCCCAGCGGCCAGCGCCTTAACAAACGCCAGCAGGGTATTTTCTGGGGCATCAACCGCGAGACCGCGATGGGCGAGCATGCGCGGAAGCGCGGGCTCAAACCATGCGGAACGCGGTGACGACTTTTCGGGTTTCGTCACGCTATTTCTTCGGAGCCGCGCTCGAACCAGACGGGGTGTTACCCACAAATCCGGACGCGATGCCCTTCAGTGCTTCGCTCAGCTCGCTCGGGATGATCCAGAGCTTGCTGGCTTCGCCCTCCGCGATCTTCGGCAGAGTCTGCAGATACTGGTACGCGAGCAGGGGAGCGTCGGGGTTTCCGGCGTGAATGGCACCGAAGACGGTCTCGATAGCCTTCGCCTCACCCTCGGCGCGAAGGATCTGCGACTTGGCATCACCCTCTGCGTTCAGGATGGCAGCCTGCCGTGCACCCTCGGCCTGCAGAATCGCGGCCTGCTTGGTGCCCTCGGCAGTCAGAATCGCGGCGCGCTTGTCACGCTCGGCGCGCATCTGCTTCTCCATTGAGTCCTGAATGGAGAGGGGCGGATCGATCGCCTTGAGCTCGACTCGTCCGACGCGGATTCCCCACTTGCCGGTCGCCTCATCCAGGACGATCCGCAGCTGGCCGTTGATGTTATCGCGACTGGTCAGGGCCTGCTCAAGGTTGAGTCCACCGACGACGTTACGAAGAGTGGTGGTGGTGAGCTGCTCGACTGCTCCAAGGTAGTTGCGGATCTCGTACGTTGCGGCACGGGCATCGGTGACCTGGAAGTAGACGACCGTATCGATCGACACCACCAGGTTGTCTTCGGTGATGACGGGCTGCGGCGGGAACGAGACGACCTGCTCGCGCATGTCGATGAGCGGGCGCATCCGGTCGATGAACGGCACAAGAATGTTCAGGCCGGGGGTCAGTGTCTTGTGGTACTTACCAAGACGCTCGACAATTCCGGCCGTGGCCTGAGGCACGATCTTGATCGCACGGAAAATCGTGACGATCACGAAGATCACCACAAACAGGATGACGATCCCGAGGATCACCTGGATGACGATAGGCATTATTTTTTGGCGGTCCTTGTCTCGGATGCGACGATTGCCGTCGATCCATCGATTGCTGTGACGACCACGTGGTCGCCCTCTTTAAGTGCGGGCTCAGTGGGTTTTTCGTGCTTGACAGTCCAGGTCTCGCCGTTCGCAAGTTTGACTACGTTGGCTTTCCCGTTGAAATCGGTGGTGACAACGCCGGTCTGGCCCAGCAGTGCGTCGACGTTGCTCTTGGTCTTGTCACCGCCGCGCTGAAGCGCGCGCTTGAGCGGTGGGCGCACGGCCAACAGCAAGAGCAGGGACAGGACGGCCGCAATTACGACCTGCAGCCAGAACTGTGTGTGGAAGAGGCTCGCGACAAAGCCGCCGACACTGCCGACGGCGAGCATAAGGGAGGTGAAATCCACCGTGACTACTTCGAGGATTACGAAGATGAGAATCACCGCAAGCCAGATAATCCATCCGTAAGTAACGAGAAAATCCATGGGTCTCTTGAGCCCTCCTGTGTGTCGCTCGATTGACGGTATCACTCGCGCTACTCAGAATGTGTTACTCATAAATCTGGCTCGATAAGCGGTGGCTGTAATGTCGTCTCTCGTGACTGATTCTGAATTGGCTGGCCCACTGGCCGCAGGTTCCCTTGACGGCAAGCGCGCACTCGTGACGGGATCATCCCGCGGGATCGGCGCAGACACCGCACAGTACTTTGCCGCGGCGGGGGCGACCGTCGTGATCAACTACCGCAATAAAGAAGCCCGAGCGCAGAAGCTCGTCTCCGCGATCGAGGCGGCGGGCGGGAAGGCGATTGCGATCGGCGCAGACCTGACCGACCCCGCGTCGCTCGCCGGCATGTTTGCGGAAATCAAGCAACAGCTTGGCGGCCTCGACATTCTTGTCATGAATGCATCCGGCGGCATGGAGTCGGGTATGGGTGAGGACTACGCCATGCGACTCAACCGCGACGCACAGGTGGAGCTCCTCAACGCGGCCAAGCCTTTGCTCCACGACGGATCGCGCATCGTGTTTGTCACGAGTCACCAGGCACACTTCATCAAAACGACCGAAACGATGCCTGAATACCTGCCGGTCGCACTGAGCAAGCGGGCGGGCGAGGATGCCCTGCGTGACCAGATTCCTGCGTTGGCTGAGGCGGGAATCGGTTTCGTCGTAGTGTCGGGCGACATGATCGAGGGCACCATCACGGCAACACTCCTCGAACGCGCCAATCCTGGAGCCATCGGTCAGCGCCGAGAAGCCGCTGGGCGCCTCTACGACGTCAGTGAATTCGCCGCCGAGGTCGCTCTCGCCGCCGTCGAGCCAGTTCCGGGCAACAACACGCGCTACGTCGGCGACGTCAGCGATTTCGGCGCCTGAGCATTACTTATGACGATTGGGCACCGACTCACGTCACGCCTCCTTGTCTTTGATGAGGGCGGGAGCATTCTGCTGTTTCTCACGACCGCCCCGGACACGAGTGGGTTCGCGCGATGGGTGACGCCGGGCGGGGGAGTGGACCCGGGAGAAACCCACGCGGATGCAGCAATTCGTGAGTTGTTCGAGGAAACCGGGCTCGTCATTGTCGATCCTGGTGGCTCGGTGTGGCACTACGACTTCGCCGTTGAATGGAACAACGCCGATCACGACACCGGTCATGCCGAGTACTACGTCGTCCGTACCAGTCGGTTCCAGCCTTCGAGCGACGGATGGACCGACGACGAGCGAGTCGACACACTGGACTCGCGGTGGTGGAGTCTGGAAGACCTGCAGGCAACAGATGAACCCTACGAGCCGGCGCAATTGCCCGGTCTCGTTTCGCAGTATCGATTCGAACGAGAGACATAAGCCATGACGCACGCAATCCCCGTATACACACTCGAGCAGCTGGAGTCCGCCGGCCGGATCGAACTCGACCATTTCACCAGCGAGGACGCCTTCGAGCTCGGCACTCTCGCGGCGGCGATTACGCAGGAGTGGGGTGTGAGTCTCTCTGTCGACATCGTGATTGGCGACTACCTCGTCTATCGCGCCCGCCTGGGTACAACCGGACCCGGAAACGATCCCTGGCTCTCCGGTAAGGCTGCGGTGGTCAATCACTTCGGGGACAGTTCGCTACTGGTCAAGCTTCGGCAGGAGGCCACGGGGATTCCGTTCGCCGATCTCCCACTCGATCACGACGTGATGAAGGCGCACGGCGGCTCGATCCCGATCTACGTCGACGGAAAGCTGGTCGCAACCATCACGATGTCGGGTGAACCGGATGTCGTCGATCATGAGGCTGCAGCAGAAGCGCTGCGAAGGTACGTCGAGCTGCACCGCTGATCGGATCCGAGTAACGATTTGAAGCGGTTGGCCGACTGCTGCGACACTTGAGCATGAGCACCGACCACTCAACCACGCCTGTACTGAGCAACACACTCGCTGTGCAGCTCACAGCGTGGCCAATCGATGGCGACAGTGCCTTCTCCGTGTTCGTGCATCTGCGCGAGATGTTCGGCGAGAACGAGGTCTGCCTGTTCGAATCTCTTGGCGGACCGGCCGCAGACACCAACCGCGCGATGATCGGCATTTCGCCTTTGCTCGACCTCACGGTGCACGACGGCGCAATCACGCTAACGGGTGTGTCGACGCTCGTCGCCTGGGCGGGGGCTCGACTTGCCGAACTCGACATCTTCGACTCGGTCAGTCCAGGGGCTTTTAGGCTTTCGGCACGCTCGGATGTCTGGGCCGCACTGCGCCACCTGCAGTCTGGTTTCGAAGTGCCGGATGTCAACAATTCAAGCTTCGGTTTCGGCTTCGTTACGGTGCTCAGTTACGACGCCGTCTTGTACATGGAAAACCTGCCCGAAATTATCACCGAGCGCGGCGGTGATCCCGACATGGTCTTCCGGATTTACGCGGCGACGATCGACATCGATCTTCCGGCCGACAGGGGAGTGCTCACGGTCGCGTCGAGTGATCTGTGGGAGCGCTTGGATGGCGCACGCATCGTCGCGCTGGCGGCCGAGGCACCACACGTGTCAACCGAGGACGACGCCTCCATCGCGCCCGTAGCACCGGCTCGGTCCGGAACCGCAACGATGACCCAGGCCGAGTACGTCGAGCGGGCCCACGTTGCGCTCGAGCATATTCACGCTGGCGACATTTACCAGGTGCAGCTTGGCCATCCGATTCACGTGAAGGCGCCCCGACGCGACCTTGATGTCTATCGGCGCCTTCGTGCGATCAACCCCTCGCCGTACATGGCTTTTCTCCCGCTGGGCGAACTCGCGGTGATCAGTGGGAGCCCCGAGCTGCACGTACGCGTCGACGCAGACCTGCTGACAATGCGGCCTATCGCCGGGACCGCACGAAAGACTTCGGATGCTGCCGAGAATGCCGCATCCGTCGCCTGGCTCCAGCAGGATCCTAAGGAGGCGGCCGAGCACATCATGCTGGTCGACCTGTGCCGCAACGATCTCGGGCGAGTAGCGGTCCCGGGGTCGGTCGCCGTCTCGAACCTGATGAACGTCGAGGAGTACTCGCACGTGTTCCATCTCGTCTCGACCGTCACTGCGACTCTCGAGGCAGATCTGGACGCCTACGACGTCATCCGCGCGACATTTCCGGCTGGCACCGTGACCGGCGCTCCCAAGATTCGCGCAATGGAAATCATCGAGCAGCTCGAGAAGTCGCGCCGAGGAATTTATGCCGGCGTCTTTGGAGTTCTCGGCTTCGGTGGCTTCACCAATCTGGCTCTCAGCCTCCGCACGATTGTGGCGACTCCCGACGGATATTCGGCACGGGCATCCGCGGGAATCGTTGTCGATTCCGCGCCGGACAGCGAATGGCTTGAAACACTTGCGAAGATGGGCTCAACGATTCGCGCGATCACGAACGGAGATGCAGCATGAGAGCGCTACTGATCGACGCCTACGACAGCTTTTCGCACATCATCTACCAGTACCTCCGGATGATCGATGTTGACACTGAGGTCGTGCGATCGGGGGAGCTGAGCCCAACTGATGCGCTCGAGCACGACTCCGATTTCGTTCTTCTCGGCCCCGGCCCCGGTACTCCTGAAGACTCCGGACACGTCGAAATGGTGCTCGAGCTTCGCGGCGAAAAGCCCGTCCTCGGCGTTTGCCTCGGCCTGCAGAGCATTGCGACGGCGTACGGCGCGACAGTGGCACCCGCAGCGCACCAAATGCATGGCAAGACCAGCACGATCGACCACGACGGCACGGGGGTGTTCGCGGGCCTTGAGCCAGGCTTCCTGGCTACGCGCTATCACTCCCTGATCGTCGAGGAACCCACCGTTCCCTCCGAACTGATCGTGACGGCACGCTCGCGCGACGATGGATACGTGATGGCTTTGCGCCACGAGACCGACCTGGTCGAGGGAGTCCAGTTCCACCCCGAGAGCATTCTGACCGCGAATGGGCTCGAACTGTTCCGCAACTTCACGCGCCGGGTCGCCAAGCAGCAGAAGGTATCGGCGTAGGGGCGGCAGTTACCGGTTTCTACCGCGCGCGTTCACCGGGCACACGGTCACTCGACCGCCGGGCGCGGCAAACAGGTACTCGTCCGCGAGATTGACCGTCGAACAGACGTGGTTGGGGACGACCCGCACCCGCGTACCCCGCTCGAGGTCAACCCCCGTCACCGTGGCGTGGTGCTCGGAGAGAGCGGTGAGCCGCGCATCGGGATGGTCCAGCAGTCGACCGAATCCACTCGAATATGTCGCCCGGTCGGCCCCCAGTACCTTGCTGCCCAAATCCAGGATGAGATGGTCGGGGGAGCGGGATACCACAGTCGCAATCGCCGTGAGGGCGATATCGCTGGGATCGCAGGTTCCCAATTCCCACTGCTGGGCGTCGCCAAACACGTAGACACCCGGGCGCACCTCGGTGAGCACGGACGAGTCCGCGAACTCGAGCGAGGGTGTGGAGCCGCCGCTGACTACACGGGCGACAATACCGTGGTCAGCAAGTGATCGGATGGCGGTCGACAGCGCATCGTGCTCGTCCTGCGCCGCGCTGCGCCGTGCCGTGGGGGAGTAGCTGTGTCCGGGAAACGTGAAAATCCCTGCGACCTCAAGACCGGCATCCTGTACCGCCTCGGCCAGTTCGCCGGCCTCATCGGGGTGAACGCCGCTTCGATGGTGCCCAGAGTCGATTTCGATCATTCCCGCCAGATGGCCCGTATCGGCGAGCCCGGTACGTACAATCCGGGCGGCGCTCGGGGCCGAGTCGATGCCCACCAGTAGTGAACAGCGTTCGAGGAGATGGCGAAGCATCGCGATCTTCGAGTCATCGATCCACAGGGGATAGGCAACAAAGATGTCGTGGCAGCCAGCGTCGGCGAAGACCGTTGCCTCCGACAGGGTCGCGACAGTGACGCCTACTGCACCGGCTGCGAGCTGCCGACGGGCAATCTCGATCGACTTGTGGGTCTTGACGTGGGGGCGCAGCGCGAGTCCTGCGCTGGCAGTGAAGTCGGCCATGCGCGCGATATTCGCGTCCAGGACTATCTCATCAATCACCAGGGCAGGCGTCATCGCCGACGAAGTCGTGAGCGGCGGGTTCATAGCCGCAATCGTATTGCGGAGCGAGGCAGCGTTACGAGGTTGGGGTGGTTGGGTTGTCCTTGTGGAATTCCTTCATTCCGCGACGGACGGCCCGCCAAATCACGCTGTACGAGATCCAGATGCCGATCAGGAAGACCAGCAGGCTGACAACGAAGTAAATGACCACGAAAACAATGCCACCGGCGGCGAGCAGGCTGCTTGGATCGACCGCAGCGAGAACAGTACTTGAATTGACCATGTCCGAAAGCTATCGCATCGATGGCTGTCGGTGACTATGCGCGCCCACCGTGGCGTCTCGGTGCCGCTACCGTGGACAGGTGAACCCCGCCAGTACCCTCCTGCCCGCGCTTTTTGGGCTTCTGACAGGTCTCTCGCTAATAATCGCAATTGGCGCGCAGAACGCTTTCGTGCTCCGTGTCGGTATTGATGGCCGCAATCGAATTATTGCTCCGGTAGTCATCATCTGCGCTCTCTCGGACGCCGTACTCATCCTCGGAGGAGTTGCGGGAATCGGTGCGCTTATCCAAAAGCTTCCTGTGGTTCTCATTGTCATTCGTGTGGTTGGGGCGGGATTTCTCATCGTTTACGGGCTGCTCGCGGCACGGAGAGTCTTCAAGCCACAAAAGCTGGATGCGGACGGTGGTGGAGAACTACGAGTCTCCGCAGCCGTTCTCACGGCGCTCGCGCTGACTTGGCTCAACCCTCACGTCTATCTGGACACGCTCATCCTGCTGGGATCCATTGCCAACCAACAGGGACCCAGCTCGCGCTGGTGGTGGGCAGCCGGTGCCATATTCGGCAGCGTGCTGTGGTTTAGTGCGCTCGGATTTGGTGCTCGTTTGTTGAAGCCGTTCTTCGCCCGGCCGCGCTCCTGGCAGATTCTGGACGCAATTATCGCGGTCGTCATGATTGCAATCGGAATTCGTATCGCGTTC
>JADGOT010000016.1 GCA_017882805.1 Glaciihabitans sp.
GGGGACGTCGCCGGCAGCATCAACGCGGCTATGTACGGCACCAGGATCGACATGTGCGCAGGCATTGGAGGAAGCCCGGAGGGTGTCGTGACGGCGTGCGCGATGAAAGCCCTGGGCGGCGTGATTCAGACGATCCTGCATCCGACAGATGACGAGCAGAAGCAGCGCGGACTCGACGCCGGCCTTGAATTTGACCATGTCTATGACGCCAACGAGCTCGTAAAGAGCGAGAACACCTATTTCGTGGCCACGGGCGTTACCGATGGCGGGCTCGTCAAGGGTGTGAGACGGCTCGGCCCCATCATTCAAACGGAAAGCATCATCCTGCGGTCTCGGTCCGGCACAATCCGGCGAGTTTTGGCCGATCACCACGCGTCGAAGTGGCTCGAATAGGGGGTAGGCGTTGGTGCCCCCAGTTCGAGTCAATCGGCAAAAAAGCGCGAAATTCGTTGTTACGCTCACCAACGGCGAAGCACCAGTCGGACTTTCCCTAGATCGTCCGAAACCGATTCTTACCTAGAGTCTCGGGCCGGCAAATCGCCTTTCCTTAACATCCGATACAAGGGGGCACTGTCGTGCGCAAATTCAGCAAACGTAAGATTGCGGCAACGATCGCAATCACCGCAATTCTCGTTGGCGGTGGCGGCGCGGCTGCCATCGCATACTGGTCAGCTGGCGGTGCCGGCACCGGTACTGCTACGACCGGCACGTCGGCTGCAGTTACCGTCAACCAGACGGCGGCCGCTAGCAACCTCACGCCCGGCGGCACAACGCAGGCGCTCAGTGGAACATTCACCAACACGAACGCCGGGCCGGTGAACATCAGCACCGTTACCGCGACCATCACGGGTAACAGCAAGAGTGCAGCTGGATGCCTCAGCACCGACTACGTTCTCTCGAACGGTGGAGTCGCGACGGTTCCATCCGTAGCCACGCCGCTCAGCGTTCCCTCGGGAACGAATGTTGGCGCATGGTCCGGCCTCACGCTCTCGATGACGAACACGGCTGCGAACCAGGACGCCTGCAAGGGCGCGACGGTCAACATCTCGTACGTCGCCAGCTAGCAACTATCTCGAGTAAGGATGGGCGCGGCCTCGCGCCGCGCCCATCCACCTCGCGCGTTCACGGTCGCGCAAACGGCATCCCAAGTGCTGTGCTCAATCCCGGAGGGCCACCATGACAAAGCGTTTTGCTGCGTTCTGCGCCGCGCTTCTGAGTTTTGTTGTCTTCCTCGTCGTCGCGCTCTGGGGCGCGACTTTTGGAATCGATGGCAACACCTCGCGCTCACTTCTTCCGGGATCTACCGTGCCCATCAACATCCGGATTTCCAATCCGCATTTCTATCCCATTGCCGTCGGCGACCTGACCGTGCGCATTGCCAGCGTCACGACGGTGCACAAGGGGGCGACCTGCAGCGTCAGCAACTTCACTGTGCGCCAAGCTCCGAAATTCACGGTGCGCCTGGACGCGCACTCAAGCGTCAGCATGAGCAGCATTTCGCCGACGAAGGCTGGATGGCCGTCTGTGCACCTCACCGGCAACAGCGCCAAGCTCGATGACGGCTGCCAGGGTGCAACGATCAACCTCGCCTATTCCGCAGCGGGAACCTGGTGGACCAAATGAACCGCCAGTCCAGGGCACGACGGATGTTCGGCGCAATCGCGATGGTTCTCGCCATCGTCGTTGTGTCAGTCGGCGGAGCTGGCGTCGCATATGCCTACTGGAGCGCCGGCGGCGCGGGCACTGGCTTCGGCGCGACCGGAACCACCGTTCCGCTCACGCTGAGCTCGGGTACGGCGACCGCGTCGTTGCTCCCCGGTGGCCAGACCGGCGTTGTGCTCACGATCACCAACACGAACTCCGCGACCGTGAAGGTCTCGTCGCTCGCGCTCGACACTACTCAGGGCACTAGCGGATTCAGCGTCGACGCCGGCCACAGCGGCTGCACGCTCGGGACCCTTTCGTTTACGACCCAGACCAACGGCGGTGCCGGCTGGAGCGTTCCCGGCAAGGTCGGTGCGGTCAACGGAACGCTCACTGTCACCCTCACCAATGCCCTCGCGATGTCGCTGTCCGCAGTAAACGCCTGCCAGGGCGCAACTTTCACCGTCTATCTGGTAGCCGTCTGATGAAGACCACTGCAGCGACTCGACGATTCCGCCCCTGGCGTGGAATCGCGTTTCTTGCTGCACTGGTGGTTTTCTCGCTCGCCGGATCGGGTGTTTGGGCCTACTGGTCCGCCGGATCGGGCGCGGGCGGAAATGGCGTTGCCGCGGCAACGACTGTCGGAGCCGGAGCAACGCCCACCGCTGTGTCGGCCGGGACGACCGTGAATCTCAGCTGGGCGGCATCCACTCTCGCGAGCGGCGGCGCAGTCTCCGGCTATGTGGTCAAGCGCTACAACGCCACGACGCTCGCGGTGCAGACCATCCTGAGCTCGTGCACCGGCACGATTGTCACGACGAGTTGCACCGAGTCCTCCGTTCCCGCCGGGCAGTGGCGCTATTCGATCACTCCCGTGGTGGGCACAAACTGGACCGGCGCGGAGAGCGCGTTGAGTCCCGTCGTCTACACGGATTCGATTGCTCCCGTAAACAATCTCTCGCTGTCCAACATTGTTGGCGGCGCTGCAATCAGCGGCACGACCGCGTACTACCGCGGCAGCGTGGCGGGTAGTTTCACCATCACGAATGCAGTGACCGACACGGGTTCTGGCCCGGCCTCGAGCACGACGAGCACGCTGGGCGGCACGACGACGGGCTGGACGCACACGCCGTCGACCGTCTCGGCGCCGGCGGGCGGGCCCTATGTTTCCAACACCTTTAGCTGGGTAGCCGGCACCACGAGCAATCCGAGCGAGACGGTCACCGGCCGCGACCTCGCGAACAACACAGCCGTGACCACTGGCTCGCTTGTCAACGACTCGACCGCGCCGACCGGCACGATCAGCTACACGAACGGCTACCAGGTCGGCCGATACGTCACCCTGACCTTCACCGGTGCGGATGCGGGCTCGGGTCTCCTGTCGGCTCAGCTTCAGCGGTCATCGGCCAACTTTGTGAACGGTGGATGTGGTTCCTTCTCGGCCTTCGCCAACCTCGGCTCGGCCAACCCGGTATCGCCGTACACCGACAGCACAGTGAGCAACGCCAAGTGCTACAACTACCGGTATGTGCTGACCGACCTCGTTGGCAACAGCCTGACCGCCACCAGCGCCAATACGGCCTGGGTCGACTACGCGGGCGCGGTTCGCTTCCAGACGACGGGCATCCTGAGCCAGCTGCGTTTCGGCGACGCTGGGCTGAACGGCAGTGTCGCGGCCGTCGATAGTGTCGGAAGCAACAGCGCCAACTACGTGAACGGTCCCGTGGTGGGTGCCAATGGCGACCCACAGAATGATCCAGACACTGCCGTGACGCTGGACGGGGCCAACGACTACATCCAGGCCGCAACCACGACCGGGCTTCCGACGGGCGCGGCTTCGCGGTCGGTCGAGCTGTGGTTCAAGACGTCATCGGCACTGCACCAGAGCCTGTTTACCTATGGATCGCGCGCCAACAACGAAGAATTCGGACTGTGGATCGACGCGGGTGGGGCGACGTTGACTGGCTGGGGCTACGGCGGCGGCAATGACCCGGTCTTCACCCCGGCGGCAGGCGTCGAAGACGGCAAGTGGCACCAGGTCGTGGAGACCTACAACGGCACCGCGATCACCCTGTACCTTGACGGCGTTTCGCTGGGTAGCCAAGCCATGACGCGCAACACCATCATCGACAGCTATGGGCTGCAGATCGGCGACGTTGTCGTGCCCGGTGACATCAACTCGGCGTTCAACTTCAACGGCTCGCTTGACGAGTTCTCGATCTACACGACGGCGCTGACGCAGACGGATGTCACCAACCACTTCCAGCTCGGGGCGAACCAGGGCACGGATTCGACCGGGCCGACTGGTGGTTCGGTCGCGGCATCCGGTCTGGGTGGAACCGGATCGCTGTACTCAACGTCGACCACCCTCAGCCTCGCGCTCGCGAAGGGAACAGACACCACGGGGGTCGCCGCCACCGGCGCCTACCTGTACCGCGCATCCGCGACCCTGACGTCGACGGCCGGCGCAGACGGAGTCTGCGGTGCCTTCGGTGCATTCACTCTGATCGCCACGGACCCGGCCACGCCGTACTCAGACACCGTCACCAATTCAACCTGCTATGCGTACCGCTACTCCGTGCCCGATACGCTCGGCAACTACACGACCTACGCGAGCTCGCTGATCAAGGTCGACGCGACCGCACCTACTGTGCCAGCCCCGACCTTCTCGGGCATGACGAACTCCTCGTCCGCCGGTACCACCGTGACCATCCGGACCGGACGGACGGGCCACTTTACGGCGACCGTCGCCGCGACAGACACGTCGTCTGGCATCCTCAATGTCACTGCCACAAATCCGGGCGGAGCAGGTTGGACGTCGACCTGCACGGTCGCCACGAAATCCTGTCTCTTTTCGTTCACGGGAACTTCGCCGGCCGGCACCGGGACAATCATCGTCACCAATAACGCGGGCACGAGTTCATCCGTGACGTTCACTATCGCCGTCGGGCCGTAACGACTGCCCGAATGATTGGCCGGGGGCGTGCCAGTCCGGCTAGCTTGCTAGTTGCGGAGCCCCAAGTTCGACAGCACCTAGTTCGACAGCCCCTAGTTCGACAGGACCTAGTTCGACAGCACCGACAGGATGTTGCCTGACGGGTCGAGGAACCAGGCGATGTCCGGTCCAAAGCCCGCTGCCTTGCCGCGGGCGATCGCCTTATCGTCCTGGTGAGATCCGTCGTACACCTCGAACTTCACACCCTTCGATTTGAGGTCGTCGACGGCGACGTCGATATCCGAGACCTCGAGGTTGAGCACCGTGTAGGTTGCGGGCACGTGGTCGGGTTTCGGGTACATGAAGACGATTCCGCCCTGGGGCAAGGCGATGTCGAGCGCGCTCATCGGGTTGTCTTTGACCGACAAGCCCAGCGTGTCCTTGTAGAACGTGCGCGCCGCGTCGATGTCTTTGACCGCGATTCCGCTGAACAGTCCTGTGATGGCTACCATCGTGTGCTCCCTTGCTTAGTAGTTTTGATCTTCCTCGCTCAGACGACGAATTGGGAACCCGCAATTCGACAGTTCTCGTGTGCGACTACTTATCGAACTATTCGTCCTCTGGCACATCCAGCTCGATCGCGGTGAGCTGCTTGGGCTGCTGGTCGACCAGCAGTGGAGTGCCGATGACCTTCGACTCGTCGAGCGCATCAAGCTTGCGTGCGGTCACCAGGACCCGGTTTTCGAGAGAACTCGCGAACTGGTTGTAGCTGGAAACTGTGCTGTCGATCGAGCGTCGCAGCTTCTCGGCGTGCTCGGCGAGGGTGCCGAGTCGCCCGTAGAGCTCTTTGCTCAGGTCGAACAAACGCTTGGCGTCTTCGGTCAGAACATCCTGTTGCCAGGTAAATGCGACCGTCTTTAGTACTGCCCAGAGGTTGACGGGCGACGCGAGCGCGATCTTCTTGCTGAACGCGTACTCGAGCAGTCCGGGATCGCTCTCGAGCGCGGTCGCGAGAAGTGGCTCGCTCGGAATGAACGCGACAGTGAACTCGGGGCTCGCTTCGAGTCCTGCCCAGTACGTCTTCGCGGACAGTGCGTCGATATGGCTCTTGACCTGTTTGGCGTGCTGGGCGAGCAGGGTCTTGCGGCGCGCCTCTTCCTCGCCGGTTGCAGTGGCCGGGATCTGACTCGCCTCAAGGTAGGAGTTATACGGCACCTTCGCGTCGACGGCGATCGATTTGCCGCCGGGCAGACGAACCACCATGTCGGGACGACCGGCACCGGCATCCGACGAAATGGATGACTGCAGGTTGAAGTCGACCCGGTTGATCAGGCCGGCAGACTCGACCACGCTGCGCAGCTGGGTCTCTCCCCATACCCCGCGGGTCGAATTATTGCGAAGCGCGGAAGCGAGGGACTCCGTGGTCGCGCGCAGCCGCTCCTCGGACTCGGTGGATGCGCGCAACTGCTGGCTCAGCTCGCCGTGCTGCTGGCTGCGCTGCGATTCGAGTTCAGTGACCTTCTGCTGCATGGTACGCAGGGTCTCCTGAACGGGGGTGAGTGCCTGAAGCACCTTGCTCTCGGCGCGCTCCCGCTCGCTGCGTTCGACCTGCTCGAGCCGGGTGCGGTCGGCGAGATCTTTGAACTGTGCCTGCTGGTCGGACACCTGCTCCCGTAGCGCGGAGGCGGTCGCTTGCAGCGCGGCGATGTCGGCGCTCAGTTCTGCCCGCTGCGCAGCCTCTTCCGCGCGAACCTCGGAAAGCGCGGCGGCATGTTGTGCCTCCAGTACCGCCGGGTTCTCACCGGCGACCGCGCTGGCACGGCGCGCTCGGCCGATCAGCAGTCCGATCACTACGCCGAGGACGGCTCCGACAGCGAGTCCGATGATCAGGGCGACGACGGGATCCATGATGCCAAGTGTCGCACCCGGCCCGGACATTGGCATTCTCAAACCACACCTAAATGTTCCCGAAATGTATCCGGTTAGAGTGGCGATATGAGCACCGTCACAGCAGGCACCGCAGCGAAAAACTCCGACACCGTTGAGCACTGGATCAATGGGAAGACGGTCAGTGGCAAGTCCACCCGCACCGGTCCAATCTTCGATCCCGCCCGCGGCGAGGTCGCCCGCGAGGTGCGCCTAGGGAGCACTGCGGATGTCGACACGGCAGTCCAGGCGGCCAAGGAGGCGTTCCCAGGCTGGTCCGGGGCATCCTGGGCCAAGCGCCAGCAGGTGCTGTTCGCGTTCCGCGAGATCCTGAATGCGCGCAAGGGCGAGGTTGCCGCCATCCTGACCAGCGAACATGGCAAGGTCACCCCCGACGCGCTCGGTGAGGTTGCGCGCGGCCTCGAGGTCGTCGAGTTCGCCTGCGGAGTCGCTCATCTCGCCAAGGGCGAGTACAGCGAGAATGTGTCGACCGGCGTCGATGTCTACTCCCTGCACCAGGCGCTGGGTGTGGTGGGCATCATCAGCCCCTTCAATTTTCCGGCGATGGTGCCGCTCTGGTTCTTCCCGATTGCGCTCGCCGTCGGTAACACCGTCGTTCTGAAGCCCAGCGAGAAAGACCCGTCCGCATCGCTGTGGATGGCCCGCGCTCTCAAGGAGGCCGGCCTCCCAGATGGCGTCTTCAATGTCGTACACGGCGACAAGGAGTCGGTGGACGCGCTGCTCGAGCACCCCGATGTCGCATCCATTTCGTTCGTCGGCTCGACCCCGATCGCCAAGTACATCTACGAGACGGCGTCGCACCACGGCAAGCGTGTCCAGGCGTTGGGTGGAGCAAAGAACCACATGCTGGTGCTGCCGGACGCCGACCTCGACCTCGTCGCCGACTCTGCCGTCAACGCGGGCTTCGGTTCTGCGGGCGAGCGCTGTATGGCGATCTCGGTGGTTGTTGCCGTCGAGCCAGTCGCGGATGACCTGATCGCGAAGATCACCGAGCGGATGTCAGGTCTCACCGTCGGCGACGGAACGCGCGGCTGCGACATGGGCCCGCTCATTACCAAGGAGCACCGCGACAAGGTTGCCTCCTACATCGACGTCGCGACTGCGGATGGTGCGGTTGTCGTCGTTGACGGTCGCGGCGTCAAGCCCGACGGCGAGGCTGACGGGTTCTGGCTCGGCCCGACGCTCATCGACAAGGTGCCGCTGACCTCTCGCGTCTACACCGAGGAGATCTTTGGCCCGGTGCTGTCGATTGTGCGAGTGAACTCCTATGAGGAGGGGCTCGCCATCATTAACGCATCACGGTACGGAAACGGCACCGCGATCTTCACCAACGACGGTGGTGCGGCTCGGCGCTTCCAGAACGAGGTGCACGTCGGGATGATCGGAATCAACGTTCCCATCCCGGTTCCGGTCGGCTACTTCTCGTTCGGCGGCTGGAAGGATTCACTGTTTGGTGACACGAAGGCCTACGGGCCCGACGCCATCCACTTCTTCACCCGTCAGAAGGCGATCACATCCCGCTGGCTTGACCCGTCGCACGGCGGTATCAACCTCGGCTTCCCGCAGAACTAGTTCTTACCCTTTTCAGGAAGATTTGGGGCTGGAGTGACCCGTTGTAACGATCGGGTCGCCAGCAGCCCCATCTGTCACACAGCTTCCTGAAAAAGGGCGGGGGAACCAATCGCACCGAGCTTGCCGTTGACCGCGCCGACAAGCTCCGGGATGTCCGGAACACCGTGGCGCTGGGCCGCGTGAATCATGATGGCGGCGCAAGCCTGCGCATCCGCGAGTGCGTTGTGGTGCTCGAAGTCCTCGAAGCCCGCGGCCATGGCGGCGACCGGTAAACGGTACGAGTCGAGGTTGTAGGTCTTGCGGGCGACCTGCAGGCTGCACGCGTACTCGAAGATCGGGGTGTCGACGAAAGTCGCCTCACACGCTGTCGCGATGACGCCCATATCGAAGCCTGCATTGTGCGCAACAAGGATGTCGCCGTCGGCAAACGAGACCAAGTCGGGAAGCTGCTCGGTCCAGAGCTGCGCATCCACAACATCTGCGGCAACAAGACCGTGAATGCGGGTGTTCCACTCCCAGAATTCGTCGTAGCCGATCGGCGGCTTGATGAGCCAGTATGCGCTGTCAACCATTCGGCCATCGCGCACTTTCACCATGCCGACGGAGCAGGCCGAGGCGCTCGAGGAGTTGGCCGTCTCGAAGTCGATAGCGGTGAAATCCATTGGCACGTTCCGATGCTCGCATGCACTTCCGACTGTGCCCGGCGCGACCCGCGCGTAACCCGAAACTGTGAGCAACAAGAGATCAGTGCCGCAGTTAAAAGAGGTTCAGCGCCGCCCACTGCAGCAGGATGACGGTCTTGCCGTCGGCGATGCGCCCGTCGGTGGTCATCGTCAAGGCCTCATCAAAGTTGAGGGTCAGAACCTCGATGTCCTCGCCCTCCTCCTCAAGTCCGCCGCCCGCGCCGACGACCTCGGCCGAGTTGTAGGGCGCGACGTAGAAGTGCACGCGCTCGGTTACGGAGCCCGGGCTCATGTAGAGGTCGAAGACGTGCCGAACACTTCCGGGCGTGATTCCGAGCTCTTCGGTCGCCTCCCGTGTGATCGCGACCTCGGGGGAGTCACCGTCGAGAAGACCTGCGGCCGCCTCGATGAACATCCCGTCCGGGTGGTCGTTGACGTACACGGGGAAACGAAACTGTCTCGTGAGAACGACGGTGCGCGTCGTCAGGTCGTAGAGCATGATGGTCGCGCCGTTGCCGCGGTCGTAGGTCTCGCGTTGCTGGGTGGTCCACTCGCCGTCGCGGCGGCGGTACTTCAGGGTCGTTCGACGCAGCACGTGCCAGCCGTCGGAGACGATCTCGACGTTCTCGACGACGACGTTCGGGTTGCGATCGAGGCTACGGCCCATCTGGTCGAGTCCGGTTCGGCCACGGCCATCCGGTACTTCGGCTCCGCGCTGGCTCTCCGTGTTCGTCATGCCCCCACCCTACTTTTCGCGCCACCACGCGGCTGCCCCGCTCAAGCAACCGGTACCCTTGACCCTCGTGGCTCTTACTATCGCGATCGTCGGTCTTCCCAATGTCGGCAAGTCGACGCTCTTCAACGCGCTGACCAAGAACAACGTTCTGGCGGCGAACTACCCGTTCGCGACCATCGAGCCCAACGTCGGAATCGTGAACCTGCCCGACCCGCGCTTGCAGAAGCTGGCAGACCTGTTCCACAGCGAGCGCATCCTGTCCGCCCCTGTGTCGTTCGTTGACATCGCCGGCATCGTCAAGGGCGCATCCGTGGGCGAAGGTCTCGGTAACAAGTTCCTTGCGAATATCCGCGAGGCGGATGCGATCGCCCAGGTCGTGCGCGGATTCGAGGACCCGGATGTCGTCCACGTTGACGGAAAAGTGGATGCCGCCTCCGACATGGAGACCATCAACACCGAGCTGATCCTGGCCGACCTGCAGACTCTCGAGAACGCGACCTCGCGTTACGAGAAGGAGCTGCGCGCCAAGAAGATCACCCAGGTCACCGTCGACACCGCGGCCGAGGCCATCAAGTGGCTCAACGACGGCAAGCCTCTCTCCGCGTCGAAGATTGACCTCGAGCCGATTCGCGAGCTGGGGCTCCTGACCGTCAAGCCGTTTATCTACGTCTTCAATGTGGACGAAGCCGTTCTGAACGACAGCGCGCGCAAGGCGGCGCTCGAAGCCCTCGTCGCTCCGGCCCACGCGGTGTTCCTCGATGCGAAGCTCGAGTCGGAGCTCATCGACCTCGATGCCGAGGATGCTGCCGAGCTCCTTGCATCCACGGGCCAGGAAGAGAGCGGACTCGACCAGCTCGCCCGCATCGGCTTCGACACTCTCGGCCTGCAGACCTACCTGACGGCTGGCCCCAAGGAAACGCGTGCCTGGACCATCCACAAGGGTTGGAAGGCTCCTCAGGCTGCCGGCGTGATCCACACCGATTTCGAGAAGGGCTTCATTAAGGCCGAGGTGATCGGCTTCGACGACCTCATGTCGACGGGTTCGATTGCCGAGGCTCGAGCTCACGGCAAGGCTCGCATCGAGGGCAAGGACTACGTCATGCAGGATGGCGACGTGGTCGAGTTCCGGTTCAACAACTAGCTAGCTGGGATCGCAGTGAACTACACAATCCAGTATTTGACGAAAGAGAGCATCGAATATCGCGAAGGCGAGGCCACGTTCGAATTCTTTCTCGGACCCGTCGTCGAGGTTCCGCGTTCGGAGGATTGGGATCGCGTGATGCCCGACGCGTTCCGTGGCCGACGCGACGAAATCGTAGGGCGACTCAAGTCGAACCGACTTCTTGCGAAGACGCCATTCCAGGACGTCTTCGCCTAAAGTCGCCTCAGGCAAGATCGCCGCAGTGAATAATCGGGTCATGGTCGGTCGCAGAGGGACAATGTCGGGCACTTCCGAAAGGGAGCAGAAAGGCTCGGTCTACGTTCCCCGGGACCCGAAGTTGCGCGACTACGATCACGGCGTCGGAACCCTTCGGATCAACGGAGAAATCAAGGGATACCTCGCTTGCGTGGTCGGCGAGATGGGTTTGTTCAAGCCACGCGAACCGTGGCCGTGGTTCGTTGTTGTCTGGGCTGACGGAACGAAGGAAATGGAGTTCGAAGACTACGGTCCGGGGTGGTGGACAGTGCGAGAACTCGATGCTGGGTGGTTCGAGCACTATGAGCAAGGCGTTCGAAAAGAGAGGCGGCTTTTCGGAAGGAAGTTTTTCTCGCAGACGCACGGGCGACCCTGCAAATACGATTTCGCCTGGCTTTCAGTCGAAGACGCCTCGCAAAAGTGGCAGGAGCTTGGACTTGTCGACACTGACTTCTGAGGTCCAAAGCCGACGTAACGTGGTCGAGTTTCGGTTCAACAACCAGTTCTTCATTGCCATGACCCACTGGCGGTGCGCCTCAGCAAGGAGATTTTCGGGACACGCCGTTCGACAACACCCTGCATATGGCGTGTCGCCAGAAATCTCCTCGCTTTCGCGCCCGTCTGTAATCTCGATTAGGTGAGTGAAGCAGCCGACTTCATCGACGCTGCCCTCCAGTACGAGGTTTCGCCGTACGCCTACCCAGCCGACGAAACCGACAGCCTCGAGCGGTACGGCACCTCTGTCGGCGCAATCCGCGGAACGATTCGGGATGCTCTGGGGCGCTATCCGGGCATGTCCCACGACGAGATCACTGCGTTGAGCTCTGAACTGTGGACTCCCGCCGTGTTCGAGCGACGGCAGGCCGCGATCATCCTGCTTCAGACCCGCGTCGACAGTCTGGTCGCTAACGATCTCACGCGCGTCGAAGGGTTCATCCGCTCCGCGGGATCGAGTGCGCTGGTTGACCAACTCACGTCGAACGTTCTCCGCCCGATGGTTTCCCGAATGGATGAATTGACGCTGGGCCGGGTCGGCGTCGTTCTTGCGCGCTGGGAGGTCGACCCGGACATTTCGCTCAGAGCTGTGGCGCGAAGCCTGACGAATGCGGTGCAATACCCTAGGCGACCCGGTACCGCCCCCGGCAGTCCGGATTGAACACCCGCACCGTCGACGCCGGATTCTTCGCCAGAGCGCTCGCGGGCCGAATCGGCCGCTCGCTCAGGTTGCCACCGCAGTTTGGGCAGAGTCCGCCTGGGAACGTCGCTGCGCAGTCGGCGCACCATGTGCACTCGAAGGTACAGATGAAAACGTTGGGCGCATCCACCGCGAGATCCCGATCGCAACACTCGCAGCCTGGTCGAATCTCAAGCATGGATGGATGCTAACCCAACGATCAGCGCACCCCCGAAGAACGGTCGGATCGCGCCGAAGGTTGGCACTTTTCGTCGCTTCCCGACAGTGCCACTTGGCCCCTATACGGGGGTCACAAAGCAGCGTATGGTGCTCCTTAGACGCACGTCGCGGGGGTGACTGCAGTGAACGTTTTTGATTTGGCTCTAAGGCCACTCATGCGCAGTTGGGTGCGGGGGGTCTACCGAAACCTGTCCGGTGTACCTCGTCCGACGGACGACCCGCGAGCGCATGCCAGCGGCACAGACGCCGATCGCATCCTGCTGTTTGGTAGCGACGCAGCGGTTGGTTGGGGCGTGCTCAGCCACGATATGGCGCTGCCCGGCTCGCTTGCTCGAGCGGTCTCGAATCTCACTGGCCGAGGCACTGATGTGGATGTTGTGGCCGACGCCGAAATCCGCGCTGCGCACGCTGTGCGAGCGCTCGACGGTGTGAACCTCGGCCGCTATGACGCGATCGTGCTTACCCTCGGATTGAATGAGACGGTGAGCCTGGCTTCGGTCGCGGCGTGGCGACGCGACATGGATGCGCTCCTCGCGTACCTCGCCGGCGCGGCGTCCGCGCGCACGCCAATCTTCATCGTCGGTATCCACTCCTTGACCCAGATCACCCGGTACGACCGAATCGTTGCCCCAGTCGTCGCCCACCACCGTAAGTCACTGAACCGGGTCAGCACGGCCCTCGCCGCTCATCGTGAGCGCGTAACGTTTATCCCGTTCGATCCTGCGCCGCGGGTGGAGCAGAACCGCTACCGCACCAGCGTCGAGTATCGAGAGGGCGGGATGTATCTGGCCACCAGAATTGCCCCGGTCCTGGATGACGCGCTCGACACCGCCGGCGTCGGGCGCCGACCGCGCAACGTTGCGCTCGACATCATGGCTCGCCGCAACGCGCTGGAAGCAATCTGGGCCCTCGACTCGTCGTCTGATCACGCAATCGATCGCTTGACCGAGTTTGCGAGAAGGTCGTTTCACACGCCGATCGCGAAGGTCACGATTATCGAAGGCGACCGGTACTGGACAAAGTCGGCCCAGGGCGAGGCGCGCACTGCCGGACCACGAAGCGACTCGATCTGCTTCACCGCGGTCGAGCATGAGGATTCGCTGGTGGTCGGGGAGGCCTCA
>JADGOT010000157.1 GCA_017882805.1 Glaciihabitans sp.
ACCGCGAGCTCGCGTCCGTTCAGAGTTGCGTCGCCGAGCCCCGTGAGGCCGTCGTCGGTCGTCAACTTGAGCGTCACGAAGTTGCGGTCGGGGCTGGTGACAATAACCTCGGCGGATTGGATTTTCATGCTGCCCTCTTCATTGGTGGCTTTCCCTGTACCTCATGTATGCCGCAACCGTCTCGGTCTCGGCAACCCCCACCGGAAGCCCTGATTCCTTGCGCCTGGTCGCGGGGGCGAGGATGCGCGCCGGAATCTTCTGCTCGCCGCCCTGTGCGATCTGCTCGAGCCGATGCTCGATGCGCGGGTTCTGCCAGCGGGTTCGCACGTTGCCGAGCCACTCGTCGACGTCCGGGGCGGGGAGCGGCAAGACTTCGCGCGCTTCCTGCCAGAGCTGCTCGACTTCGGGCGCGAGCGCCTGCCACGCCTCGAACACAGTCTGGTAGCCGAGCTCGAGACCGCGATACGCCATCAGGGAGTGGGCCGCGTTGAGCATCCACAGCTTGCGCTGCTCGTATGGCTCGACATCGTCGACAAACTGCGCGCCGGCTTTCTCCCACTCGGGACGGCCCGCCGGGAAGTCACCGTGCAGCACCCACTCCGTGAACGGCTCGGTTACAACCGGGACCGCGTCGTGCCACCCCAGCAGTTCTTCGGCGATTGCGATGTCGGCCTCGGTCGTGGCGGGCGTGATGCGATCGACCATGGTGGAGACAAACGAAACGTTGTTGTCGATCCAGAGACCAAGCTCGGGCTCGGCGATCGCGAGTACCGCGCCTCTAATCGCCTCACCGTTCGATGGGAGGTTGTCGCACGGAACGAGAGCAATCGCTCCCCCGCCGGCATCCCGGCGAGCGCGAAGCCCGTCAGCGAGAAGTCCCGGTGGGCGAGCGCCGGGCAGGTAACCGGCCTCGGTGACGGTCAGGGTCACGAGCGAAATCTCGGGGTTCGCAATGGCATCGGACGAGGATGCGACGACGCTGTCGATCACCTGTACAGAGTCGGAGTCGACCGAGCGCACGATGAGGCCGTAGCGGTAGTGCTGCGCGGCCAGTTGGGGCACGACGCGGCCAGACAGTGCGACGATCCCCCACTCATCCCCCGCCACCTGCGTGTACCAGGCCTGGTGTGAGCGCGCGAACGCGCCGAGCCCGAGGTGAGCAATACGGGGAGCGCGGCGCGGCGAGACCATCGCAACCGACTCTAAACCCGGGCACGACAATGCCGAACGTGGTTCAGTTGGCTGGTGACGCTCAATCCGGATCGGCTGTTCCCGCCCGATCCCCCGACCCGGGATGTCGCTCGCCGCCTCTACGAGCGAGTCGCGTCGGCGCCCATCCTTTCGCCGCACGGGCACGTGGATGCCCGCACTCTTAGCCGCAACGAACCGTTCCCCGACCCGGCCGCGCTGCTAGTCACGCCCGACCACTACGTCACCCGCCTGCTGCATGCAAACGGGGTTTCGCTCGATCGGCTTCGTCCGCCGACGCCGTCACGCGAGATCTGGGCGGAGCTGTGCAGTCATTGGCACGTGTTCGCTGGCACGCCCGTGCGCTACTGGCTCGAGACCCAGCTGGTCGAGGTCTTCGGCGTGACCGCGACGCCCAGTGCCAAAACCGCCGACGGGATCTACGACGAGATCGCTTCCGCCCTGGCCACACCGGAGTTCCGCCCGCGGGCGCTGTTCGCGAACTTCGGCATCCGCGTTCTCGCAACAACGGATGACCCCGCTGATGACCTCGCTGCCCACCGCGCGCTCCGCGACGACCCCGACTTTGATGGCCACGTGATCCCGACGCTACGCGCCGACCGGTATATGGATCCGTCGCATCCGTACTGGGCGGACGCGCTCACCGAATTGGCCGAAGCGAGCGACATCGACTGTGGCAGCTACGCCGGGCTGCTCAATGCGCTGCGCAATCGACGCCGGTTCTTTCTCGACAACGGGGCGACCTCCACCGATTCCGGCGTCGCCGATGCGGGAAGCGAGCCGCTCGACGCGGCGAACGCCGAGCGCATCCATGCTCGCGGCCTCGACGGGACCATCACCACTGACGACGCAATCGCCTACCGCCGCAACCTGCTCTATCGGTTCGCGGAAATGTCCACCGAGGACGGCCTCGTAATGCAGTTGCACCCGGGAGTGATCCGCAACCATCACGCGCCGACGCTCGAGAAATACGGCCCCGACACCGGGCACGATCTGCCGGATGTCGCCTCCTTCACGCGTCCGCTGCAGCCGCTGTTGCGCGACTTCGGAACGCACCCGAACCTGCACCTCGTGTTGTTCACGGTCGACGAGACCGCGTTCAGCAGAGAGATCGGTCCGCTCGCCGGCTTCTACCCGAGCGTGTTCGCGGGGGCACCATGGTGGTTCCTCGACAGCCCTGCGGGCATCGCGCGGTACCGGGCCGCGATCACCGACTCCGTCGGGTTCGCAAAGACCAGCGGCTTCATCGATGACACCCGCGCGTTCTGCTCGATTCCCGCACGGCACGACACATCGAGGCGGGCGGATGCCGCGTTCCTGGCGAACCTCGTAACGACGCACCAGCTCGGCGAGAACGAGGCAGCATCCATCGCGACCGAGCTGGTGTCGACCATCCCGGCCCGCACCTTCAAGCTCGAGCGTTACCTCTAACCCCGACTCGCTCCCCGAGGCTTCGCCCCAATCGGGGGCCCAGAGCTCGACCCGAGGGGTCTATTGGCCCAGACCCGCGGCGGGCAGGACGATCTTGTCGAGAACGGTGATGAGGTAGTCGCGATCGACCGGCTTGCCCAGCATCATCGTTCGATAGGTAATCATCGACGGGCTGATGCTCGAGACGAGCGGGATGTCGATGTCCGCGGAAAGCTCGCCACGGTCGATGGCCCGCTGAAGGAATCGACGGTTGATCTCCGCTCGGGGCGCGATCACCGCGGCGCGAGCGGCCTCGGCGAGATCAGGGTTGCGGGCGATGAGAGATACCAGGCCGGCCATAACGCGCAGTTTCTGGGAGGCATCCCGAATCGGCGCCGGTTTCATCATCGCGATGAAATCACCCCGAAGGGTTCCCGTGTCTGGCAGATCGTTGAGGTTGAGGTCGCTGTTCTTCATGCACGCGACGGCGTCGATGACGAGTTCCGTCTTGGATGGCCAGCGGCGGTAGAGCGTGGCCTTACCGGCCTTGGCGCGAGCGGCAACCATGTCGATGGTCATTCCGTCGAAGCCTTCTTCGGCGAGAACGTCGAGTGCGGCATCCAGAATGTCGGCGTCACGTGTTAGATCTAGTGGGCGGCCAACCCTGTTAGCTGGCACTGCGTTCGGCGGAACAGCGTTTGCTGTGCCAGCCAGGCGCGCATCGAGATCGAGCTGCGTCATTGCGGCTCACTCCCTTTCATCTTGAGGCGATTGTACAGCGGCCGTGTTCGCCGTGCGCTTAATTCGAGACTGGCGATTTCTGAAACCTTTAAGTTCCGAAACTGCTTAGTTCCGTATATAGTATCAAACATGTCTTCGATTTCGCTTAGAACAGCACCCAACCGCTGGCTGACGCTCACCACCGTCGGACTAGCCCAACTCATGGTCGTGCTCGACTCGACCGTGGTGAACATCGCGCTCCCGTCCGCTCAGGCCGATCTCGGCTTCAGCAACGGCGATCGCCAGTGGATCGTCACCGCCTACTCGCTCGCCTTCGGAAGCCTCCTCCTTTTGGGCGGTCGGGTCTCCGACCTGATCGGTCGCAAGCGCGCATTCATCATCGGACTCGTCGGTTTCGCCGCCGCATCCGCGCTCGGCGGTGCAGCACCAGACTTCGGACTCCTCGTTGCTGCCCGGGCTCTTCAGGGCGCATTCGGTGCACTACTCGCTCCGACCGCACTCTCGGTTCTCACCACGACCTTCACCGTGCCGAAGGAACGTGCTCGCGCGTTCGGCGTCTTCGGTGCGATCGCCGGCGCCGGTGGCGCGATCGGCCTGCTTCTTGGTGGGCTGCTCACACAGGACCTGAACTGGCGCTGGAACCTCTACATCAACGTGGCGATCGCGGTCGTTGCAATCCTCGGCGCCTCCATCTTCGTGCCGACCATCGCGCGTGCCGGAGTCCGGCCGAAACTCGACATTCCCGGAACGCTGCTCGTATCGGGCGGTCTCTTCTTTCTGGTCTACGGGTTCTCTAATGCGAACACGGATGGCTGGGGCTCAGCCGACAGCTGGGGCATGCTCACCGCATCCGGAGTTCTGCTAGTCGCGTTCGTGCTCTGGATTCGTCGCGCACGTCACCCGCTGCTACCGCTGTCGATCATCCTGGACCGTAACCGCGGGGCTGCCTACAGCTCGATCCTTCTCGCCGGTGTCGGGATGTTCGCGATCTTCCTGTTCGTGACCTACTACCTGCAGACCGCGCTGCACTACACGCCGATCCAGACCGGAGTTTCGTTCCTGCCAATGATCGGGATGCTCGTCGTTGCCGCTCAGCTCGGCACCAACCTGCTGGTGCCGCGCTTTGGCCCGAAGATCCTGGTGCCGATCGGCATGCTCATCGCGGGCAGCGGAATGATTCTGCTCACCAACCTCGGGCTGCACAGCACCTACGCAGCGAACATCCTGCCGGCGCTGATGATCCTCGGATTCGGAATGGGCACCATCATGCCGGCCTCGATGCAGACCGCGACTCTCGGCGTCGACCGTCAGTTCGCTGGCGTCGCCTCCGCAATGGTGAACACCAGCCAGCAGGTCGGCGGCTCGATTGGAACAGCGCTCCTAAATACGCTGGCCGCATCGGCAGCAACCGCGTACATCGCTGGGCACACTCCGCTCACCCCACTAGTGGGCGCGGAGGCTGCGGTGCACAGCTATACAGAGGTGTACTGGGTCGCGGCCGGAGTCTTCGGATTCGGCGCAATCCTCGCAGCCCTGCTGTTCCGTCGTCGCGGCCAGGGCCTGTCGCTGCACAACGCGCCGCACACAGGACGGATCGTCGTGCCAGAGGCGGAGCCGGTGCTCACGCACTAGTAACAACCGCTCGAGCGGTCAGTGCCTACGGGATAAGCGCAAGCTTTCCGCCGGGGTGCTGGCCGCTCAGCAGTTTAAGGGCATCCATTGCGTCGTCGAGCGGGAACGTTCGGGCGATTGGCACGACAAGCTTTCCGTCGGCGGCCAGCTGGATGAGGCGCGATCGAACGCCGTCACGAAACACGGCGCTCGCCGGCATGACGCCCGCGATGCGGATGATTCCATCCTTCTCGGCGCGCGCACCCGCCGCGATGGTGACGATGCGCGCGCGGTTGGCGACGAGCGCGAGTGAGACGTCGACCGCCTCATCCGTGCCGACGGTGTCGATGGCGGCCGCGATGCCCTCGGGAGCAGCATCCCGAACCCGCTGCTCGAGGCCCTCCCCGTAGGCGACGGGAGTTGCGCTGAACCTGCGCACCTCGTCGAAGCGCGCCTCACTTGCGGTTCCGATCACGCGGATACCCAGTTCGCGTGCCTGCTGTAGAACGCTCACCCCCACGGCTCCGGATGCGCCGTGCACGACAATGGTCTCGCCCGCCCTCGCGCCGACAACGTGCAGCGACTCGGCCGCGGTGGTGCCCACCAGTAGCAGGTTGGCTGCCTCCGGGAAACCGAGGTTGGACGGCTTCGCAAAAACATCCTTTGCGGGTACGGTCACGGCCGACCCATACCCGCCAGAGATCCGGAACGCGAGTACCTCGTCACCGACCGCGCCGCCACCAGAGGCGATTTCGGTGTCCGGGCCGACAGCCCGCAGGATGCCCGCCACCTCGTACCCGACGTGCAACGGCAACTGAGACGGGTCGCCACGGCGGGTGAGGTACTTGTAGTCGGCGGGGTTCATTCCTGCGGCTCGCACCTCGATCGTGACCTGGCCGGGGCCCGGTGACGGGACGTCCGCCTCGACCTCCCGGAGTACATCCAACCCCCCAAAGTCGACGGCAACCCAGCTACGTTCCATGCCTCCATCCTCGCGCGTTCCAACCCCACGCGACTTGGCTAGGCTGGTTTTAACGGGTACCACCAAGGGAGAGACGAATGCCGGACACCAAGGCAGTAGCAAACATCGGAGTTGTCGGCCTGGCGGTAATGGGGTCGAACCTCGCCCGCAACCTTGCCTCACGCGACGGCAACACGGTCGCCATCTACAACCGCACATTCACTCGCACCAAGACCCTCATGGACGAGCATCCCGAGGCAGGCTTCGTGCCGTCCGAAGACATCAAGGACTTTGTGGCGAGCCTCGAGAAGCCCCGCGCCGCCCTCATTATGGTGCAGGCAGGCAAGGGAACGGATGCCGTCATCGACGAGCTCTCCGCACTGTTCGAGCCCGGTGACATCATCATCGACGGCGGCAACTCGCTGTTCACCGACACCATCCGTCGCGAGAAGGCGCTGCGTGAAAAGGGTCTCAACTTTGTTGGCACCGGTGTATCCGGTGGTGAGGAGGGCGCGCTCAAGG
>JADGOT010000158.1 GCA_017882805.1 Glaciihabitans sp.
CCCGACCGTCTTTGCCGCCCGACTTCGCGTATGTCGGGGCAAAGATCTTGCACGCATCCGACACATCCGTTGTGGTGATCTCGAAGACGGCATCCGTCACGGACGTGCCCGCCTTCGCGAGCTTGGAGACCTCGGCGTCATACGCGTCGCCCTTGGCAAGCGCCGCGGCGAAGATGGTCGGATTGGTGGTTACTCCGACGACATTGCGGTCGTCGATGAGCTTCTGTAGTCCGCCGGAGGCGATTCGCTCGCGTGACAGGTCGTCAAGCCAGATGCTGACCCCCAGGGCGGACAATTCGGCGGTGGGGGAGGTGGTGTCGGTCATATCTGTGGCTTCTTTTCTAGTCTGAGCTGGTCAATTAAAGCTTGGCCGCGGCGAGCGACTCATGGGCGGCGGAGACGGCGTGTTCGGTCGTCATGTGGAACTTGCTGTACAGCGTCTTGTAGTCGGCGGATGCACCGAAGTGCTCGATGGAAACGCTGCGGCCAGCGTCGCCAACGTAGCCGCGCCAGCCAAGGGCGATTCCGGCCTCGATTGAGACGCGAGCCTTTATCTCCTTGGGCAGCACAGACTCGCGGTAGGCGTCACTCTGCTCCTCGAACCACTCGAGGCACGGCGCGGACACGACTCGGGCGTTGACGCCCTCGGCCTTGAGCTTCTCCCGGGCATCCACTGCGATCTGAACCTCGGAACCGGTCGCAATCAGGATCACGTCGGGAGTTCCGCCGGGCGCCTCGGCCAGGATGTACGCACCCTTGGCGGTGTTCTTCGCCGAGGCGAACGTGTCACCGCTGGCGTCACCGTCGCCACGCTCGAAGACGGGCAGGTTCTGCCGGCTAAGCGCGAGGCCCGCGGGTCCCTTGCGCCGCTCAAGCACGGTCTTCCAGGCGTGCGCGGTCTCGTTGGCATCGGCGGGGCGCACGATGTCGAGCCCGGGGATCGCGCGGAGGGCGGTGAGCTGTTCGACCGGCTGGTGGGTCGGTCCGTCTTCACCCAGGGCAACCGAGTCGTGCGTCCAGACGTAGATCGTCGGGATAGCCATGAGGGCGGCGAGACGAACCATGGGACGCATGTAGTCGCTGAAGATCAGGAACGTGCCACCGAAGGCGCGCGTGTTACCGTGCAACACGATTCCATTAAGGATCGCACCCATGGCGTTCTCGCGAATACCGAAGTGCAGAATGCGCCCGTACGGATTTCCCGTCCACTCGTGCGTCGACCACTTCTCGGGCACGAACGAACCGCCGCCCTCGATGGTCGTGAGGTTCGACTCGGCGAGGTCAGCGGAGCCGCCCCAGAGCTCGGGCATGATCGGCGCGATCGCGTTGATGACCTTGCCGGATGCGGCGCGGGTGGACACATCCTTGCCTGCCTCGAAGACAGGGAGTGCCTTCTCGAGACCAGCGGGAACATCGCCCCGCAGAACCCGGTCCAGCAGTTTCTTTCGATCGGGGTTCGCGGTCGCCCACGCGTCGAGCTGGGTGTTCCATTCGGCATGCGCGGCTCTCCCGCGGTCGACGGCCTTGCGGGTGTGTTCGAGAACGGCCGGGTCGACGTCGAAGTTCTTATCGGGGTCGAAGCCGAGCACACGCTTCGTAGCAGCGACCTCGTCGGCACCGAGCGCGGCACCGTGTGCCTTGCCGCTGTTCTGCTTGTGCGGCGCCGGCCAGCCGATGATGGTCTTCAGGATGATGAGAGAGGGCTTGTCGGTCAGCCCCTTCGCCGCCACGATGGCAGCGTTCAGTTCCTGAATGTCCTCGATGTATTCGCCGGTCTTCTTCCAGTCGACGACCTGGACGTCCCAGCCAAGGGCCAGGTAGCGGGCGTGAACGTCCTCGGTGAACGCGATATTGGTGTCATCCTCGATCGAGATCTGGTTCGAGTCGTAGATGGCGATCAGATTGCCGAGTTCCTGGTGACCGGCCAGCGATGCCGCCTCATTGGTCACGCCCTCCTGCATGTCGCCATCGCCCATGATGACGTAGACGAAGTGGTCGAACGGGCTGGTGCCCGGAGCTGCGTCCGGGTCAAACAGGCCGCGCTCGTAGCGGGCTGCGTACGCGAATCCGACCGCCGATGCGAATCCAGAGCCGAGCGGGCCGGTCGTGATCTCGACGCCCGTCGTGTGGCCGTACTCCGGGTGACCCGGAGTGAGTGAGCCCCAGGTGCGGAGCGCCTCGAGGTCTTTGAGCTCGAGGCCGTAGCCGCCGAGGTACAACTGGATGTACTGGGTCAGCGACGAGTGGCCCGCGGAGAGGATGAAACGATCCCGCCCAATCCAGTTGCTGTCGCTCGGGTCGCGGCGCATGATCCGCTGAAACAGCAGGTAGGCGGCGGGGGCGAGGCTCATCGCCGTTCCAGGATGACCGTTGCCGACCTTCTCGACCGCATCAGCTGCAAGAACGCGCACCGTGTCGACGGCCTTTGCGTCAATCGGATCCCACTGGATTTCTGACATTGAAGCGATGACCCTTCTTGTTCGTCGGTTTCGCGGCGAAGGCGCGCATCACCGATCGGTGGTGGCTGCCCTGACATCATCGGCATTGCTCACAGGGAGCTCTCGCGGCACTACGACATCCGCTTGAAGGGGCGGGGGAGAAGTGGGTGGCCGCGATTGGCAGGCACAGATAAGTATAGAGAACGCCACGCGGCTCCGCCCGTTCGGGCAGAGGGGTTGCGTCAAGCTCGCAAGCGGTATCACTTAGAATCGGGACGCAGGCACGACCAGTTAGAGGAGTCATGAACGTAGCGCTCAGCCCCGAGGCGACTCGGCCGCGCATTAGCGTCGTTCGTAAGGCAAAAGCCTTCGTGGCCCTCACAAAACCGCGAGTGATCGAGCTTCTTCTTGTGACGACCGCGCCCGTCATGATTCTCGCCCAGCACTCGCTGACGCCGAACGCCTCAATTCCAAATCTTTGGCTCGTTTTGGGAACCCTGATCGGTGGCACGTTGAGTGCGGGCTCCGCTAACGCGTTCAACTGCTACATCGATCGCGATATCGACCGGGTGATGGACCGTACAAAGAAGCGCCCGTTGGTCACGGGGGAGTTGTCCGACCGCGAGGCTCTCGTGTTCGCCTGGGTTTCGGGTGTCGCATCCGTCCTCTGGCTCGGATTCCTCGTGAATTGGGTCGCGGCAGCGCTGTCCGTCGTTGCGGTTCTCTACTACGTGCTCGTGTACACGCTGCTGCTGAAGCGACGCACCGTCCAGAACATCGTGTGGGGCGGGGCAGCCGGATGCATGCCCGTACTGATCGGCTGGGCCGGCGTCACGGGATCGCTTAGCTGGGCGCCAGTCATCCTGTTCGGCATTGTCTTTCTCTGGACGCCGCCGCACTACTGGCCACTGTCGATGCGCTACCGCGCCGAGTACGCGGCCGTGTCGGTGCCCATGCTCGCCGTCGTTCGCGGACGCACCCAGGTCGGACTGCAGGTTGTGCTCTATGCGTGGGCTACCGTCGTCTGCTCGCTGCTGCTCATCCCAATCGCCAAAATGGGGCTGATTTACGCGGCGGTTGCGCTCGTTTCCGGTGGTTGGTTCGTCTACGAGTCGCACCGCCTATACGGGCGCGCAATTCGCCACGGCGCCGTGAAGCCGATGCGCGTGTTCCACAGCTCCATTACGTACCTGACGCTGTTGTTTGTGGCTGTGGGCGTCGACCCACTCGTTCCGTCGCTTCACATCCTCAACTTCTAGCTCGAGCCCCGACGGACGGGACTTTCGCCTCTGCCAGGGATCGACACGTGGCCACAGAGTGTCAGTATGAACGAGACGCAAATCTCCAGCATCAGGACGAAACGGGCGGCAGGCTCGAGCATTCGAATCCTCGACGAGGACGAGTGCTGGAGACTACTGGAGGAGTCCAGCCTTGGGCGCCTCGCGGTGCGGGTTCCGGCCGGGGTCGACATCTTTCCGGTCAACTATCTCGTTCACGGGCATGAGTTGTTCTTCCGCAGCTCACCGGGCTCGAAACTCATCGAGCTCACGCAGGAGCCGGGTGTCGCGTTCGAGATCGACGGCGAGAAGGCACGGCATGTCTGGAGCGTTGTGGTGCGGGGTAACGCGCGCCGGCTGGCTTCGGATCAGGAGATTGAGTCCTCGGGCATCCAGCTACTCGATACCTGGCATCCGAGTGAAAAGCTCAATTACGTTCGGATTACCCCCGACGCCGTCTCAGGACGCAGTTTCGCCAAGTTTCAACCGCTCTGAAGAACCCACCGGGCAGAGCAGCAAGGGGCGCCCATCGTGCGTTCCGCTGTCGGAAATGGCCACGATTGACGCCCCTCGGACGCAGTTACTAGTTAGCTAGCTGCTCCTCGCGGTGCGGAAGCTTCCAGCACGGACGCACGTAGTGGCAGGTGTAGCCGGCAGGATACTTCTCCAGGTAGTCCTGGTGTTCGTCCTCGGCTTCCCAGAACGCGCCCGCGGGCTCGACCTCGGTGACGACCTTGCCGGGCCAGAGGCCAGAGGCATCCACATCGGCGATGGTCTCGAGCGCAACGCGCTTCTGTTCATCGTTGGTGTAGAAGATTGCCGAGCGGTAGCTGCGGCCGACGTCATTGCCCTGGCGATTGGTGGTCGACGGGTCGTGGATCTGGAAGAAGAACTCCAGTAGGTCCCGGTAGGAGATCAGCGAAGGGTCGAAGACGATCTCGACGGCTTCGGCGTGGTCTCCGTGGTTGCGGTAGGTGGCGTTCGGAGTGTCTCCACCCGAATAGCCGACCCTTGTGGAGATCACTCCGGGGCGGTGGCGCAGGAGCTCCTGCGCTCCCCAGAAACATCCGCCGGCGAGAATTGCGGTCTCAATCGTGGCCATTACTAGGCCTCCTTCGTGATGAACAGGCTGCGGTAGTCACCGTAACCCTGTGATTCAAGCTCGTCCAGCGGGATGAAACGCAGGGCTGCCGAGTTGATGCAGTAGCGCATGCCGCCGTCCTCCTTCGGACCGTCGTCAAACAGGTGTCCGAGGTGGCTGTCGCCGTTCATCGATCGAACCTCGGTGCGGCGCATGCCGTAGCTGTTGTCGTCGTGCTTGATGACATTCGCAGGGTCGATTGGCCTAGTGAAGCTCGGCCAACCTGAACCGCTGTCGAACTTGTCAGTCGATGAGAAGAGGGGCTCGCCGGAGACGATGTCGACGTAGATGCCGTCAGCGTGATTGTCGACGTACTTGCCCGTAAAAGCCGGCTCTGTAGCACTCTCCTGGGTGACGGCGTACTGCTCACGGGTGAGTTCGGCGATCGCTGCGGGGTTCTTGCTGTAGGCGGTAGTCATTGGATGAAACTCCTTGTGTTTGTGCCGCTGGCTGCGGCCCTCATTTCATCCAACAGCGGGTTCAGGGGAAAAGTTCCCGAGGACGTGACGGGTTTTCTGCTAACTACCGCTTGATACCGGACACTCGTCCGAAGCGCAATCCCTTATGTCCCCCGATTGGGGGACATACTGTCTTTCAAGCGCGCAACGGTGCGGGGATCGCGACCCGAAGCGCCCCCGCTGGACCGCGTGTGAGTCCCGGCCTCACCCCCCTATGGCCGGGACTTTCCGCGTGCAACCCGTTCAGGAGCCGCCGCAAGCCTGCGCTGGGTTAGCAGCAGTGCTGTCATTGCCGCCACGAGAATGACTGCCAGCACCAGGTGGATGTTCACCAGTGCGATGGGAAGGCCGAGCTTGGCCTGCACGTAGCCCACGATGATCTGGGCGATCTCTACCCCGAGCAGGCCAATCGAATACACCCGAACGCAACGCCAGCAGGCTCCACGGCGTGAAACGAGGGCGATTGCAACCAACAGCACGGTGAGCCCAAACGTGACGTAGGCGGGGATGCTGTGGATGTCTTGCAATAGTGCCTGATTGAGTCCGTTGCGGGGAGCCAGAGCTTTCGCGTTCGAGTTATCGCCCGCGTGCGGGCCGGATCCGGTCGTAAGAACGCCGAGCAGCACCGTTATGCCAACAAATACCGCCGTGAGGATGGTTCCGGCGACGTACCAGCCCGGTGTCTGAAACCCCTTGCCCGCCCTGCCGTTGTACGCCCGGTAGACGAGGATCGTGGCCAGGATGACCAGCAGCACCGAGACCAGGAAGTGCGAGCCAACCACATACGGGTTGAGGCCGCTGAGCACGGTGATGCCGCCGAGAACGGCCTGAAACGGGATCGAGAGGCCCTGAATCAGAGTAAGAACGAACAGGTCGCGGCGTTGCGTGCGCATCCTGAGCACGATCAAGAAGACCAGAATCACGACGATCGAGAGCACGATCGTGATCATCCGGTTGGTGAACTCGATGACGCCGTGGATGCCGAGCGCTGGGGTGGGAACGAACGAGTCAACGGTGCAATTTGGCCAGGTCGGGCAGCCGAGCCCAGACGCGGTGAGACGAACGGCACCTCCTGTTCCGACCAGGGCGATCTGAAGCACCAACGAGAGCCACGCGAGCACCAGAACCGGTCGTGTGACGGTCGTCGGTAGCCGGTTCCAAACTCGACTCCAGGTACGTCGCAGAGGAGTGGTTGATCGCACGGGGGTTTGCGTCACGCGCAGGCGCCTTTCAGTACATTTCGGATGTATCCCCTGTAGAATCAACAGGTTCGCAAGAACGTCGCCCCCAGGGAGTCAACGTTGACGATGGTCCTTGGCTTTACCGGGATAGGTCCAAGTTTAGGTTTGGCCAGTTCAGGTTGGGCGCGCAGGTCAGATAGAGCCTGCCCTACGGCTTCCGACGCAAGCTCCATGTGTGCTGTGCGCGGGAATGTCACTAACTCCATGAGGGTTATTGGTGGCAGGAAGAAGGAAACAAATGTCTGACGTACTCATCGATCGTCCTGAGCTGTCGAATCTCGGCCAGTACGAGTTCGGATGGTCCGATTCTGACGCCGCAGGAACGAACGCGCGTCGCGGAATCAACGAAGACGTCGTCAGCGACATCTCCGCTCTGAAGAGCGAACCGGAATGGATGCTCAAGAACCGTCTCAAGGGTCTCTCCATGTTCCGCAAGAAGCCCATGCCGACGTGGGGCGCAGACCTGTCGGGTATCGACTTCGAGAACATTAAGTACTTCGTTCGGTCAACCGAGAAGCAGGCCCAGACCTGGGAAGACCTGCCAGAAGACATCCGTAACACCTACGAGAAGCTGGGCATCCCGGAGGCCGAGCGCAAGCGCCTCGTTTCTGGCGTTGCTGCGCAATACGAGTCGGAGGTCGTCTTCCACTCGATCAATGCCGAGCTCGAGGCAAAGGGTGTCATCTTCATGGACACCGACACAGCACTGCGCGAACACCCCGAGTTCTTCGACGAATATTTCGGCAAGGTCATCCCGGCCGGCGACAACAAGTTTGCGGCTCTCAACACGGCCGTCTGGTCGGGCGGATCGTTCGTCTACGTACCAAAGGGTGTGCACGTCGAGATCCCGCTGCAGGCCTACTTCCGCATCAACACCGAGAACATGGGCCAGTTCGAGCGCACGCTCATCATCGCGGACGAGGGCTCATACGTTCACTACATCGAGGGCTGCACGGCTCCGATCTATTCGAGTGACTCGCTGCACTCCGCGGTTGTCGAGATCATCGTGAAGAAGAACGCGCGCGTTCGCTACACGACCATCCAGAACTGGTCGAACAACGTCTACAACCTGGTCACCAAGCGTGCGATCGCCGAAGAGGGCGCGACCATGGAGTGGATCGATGGCAACATCGGCTCAAAGGTGACGATGAAATACCCGTCGATCTACCTGATGGGGGAGCACGCAAAGGGCGAGACGCTCTCCGTCGCGTTTGCCGGCCCCGGCCAGCACCAGGACGCCGGCGCGAAGATGATCCACATGGCGCCGTACACGACGTCATCCATCGTCTCCAAGTCCATTGCTCGTGGCGGCGGTCGTGCCGGCTACCGCGGCGAGGTGCGAGTTGATGCCAAGGCTCACCACTCCGCCAATACCGTGCGTTGTGACGCCCTGCTGGTCGACACGATTTCGCGCTCGGATACGTATCCGGCCATCGACATCCGCGTCGATGACGTGCAGCTCGGTCACGAGGCGACCGTCTCTCGCGTGAGCGAGGAGCAGCTGTTCTATCTGATGTCGCGCGGCATGCCGGAAGACGAAGCCATGGCCATGATTGTGCGCGGGTTCATTGAGCCCATCGCTCGCGAACTGCCCATGGAGTACGCACTCGAGCTCAACAAGCTCATCGAGATGAGCATGGAAGGGTCAGTCGGATAGTGGCTGCTGCAACAACTGAGGGCACAGCCGCGCCCACAACGACGATCGAGCATGGAAACAAAGCTCATTCCGACGGTGGCTGGGCTGCAACCGGCGGCAGTTTTGTGCCCGTTCAAACACGTTCAGACCGCTTCAAGTCGACCGACCCTTCGGAGTTCCCGAATGTCGAGGGTTTCGAGTCCGAGTGGAAACTCACGCCCCTGAAGCTCGTCTCACCGCTGATCAACGACACGCTCGATGGTTCGGTCTACGAGATTTCCGCCGTCGGCACGACTCCCGAGTGGATCGACCGCACGGATGCCCGCATCGGCTCCACCGGCAAGCCCGAGGAGAAGGCATCCGCGAACGCGTGGTCCTCTTTCGAGAAGGCTCTGCTCGTGACACTCGACTCCGACGAGCACGTGGATGTCACGGTCACTCGCTCAGCGCTTGGCTCTGCCGCCCGAGCCGCGCACACGATCATCGAAGCCAAGCCCAACTCCGTCTCGACCGTCGTTCTGCAGAACACCGGTTCGGCGCTGCTGAGCGAGAACGTCGAGATCATCGTTGGAGATGGCGCGCAACTCACTCTCGTCAGCGTGCAGGAGTGGGATGATGCCGCGATTCACGTGGCCAGCCATTTCGCCACGGTCGGACGCGACGCCCGCTTCCGGCACATTGTTGTCTCGCTTGGTGGCAAGGTCATCCGTCTCAACCCGTCGACACATCTGATTGCACCCGGTGCCGACGCCGAGTTGTTTGGCCTCTACTTCGCCGACGCCGGGCAGCACATCGAGCAGCGCGTCTACGTCGAGCACGTCGCTGAAAAGACCAAGAGTCGCGTCAACTACAAGGGCGCACTCAACGGCGAGGGTGCGCGAACCGTCTGGGTTGGCGACGTTCTCATCGGCGCTCACGCCGCAGGCACCGACACCTACGAGCAGAACCGCAACCTGGTGCTGAGCGAGGGCACGCGCGCCGACTCTATTCCTAACCTCGAAATCGAGACCGGGGACATCCTCGGTGCTGGCCACGCGAGTGCGACCGGTCGTTTCGACGACGAGCAACTGTTCTACCTGCAGGCCCGTGGCATCACCGAGCGTGAGGCGCGTCGTCTCGTCGTTCTCGGCTTTCTGAGCGAGATCGTTCAGAAGGTGGATGCCGGCGAGCTGCAGGACCGTTTGAAGCTGGCCATTGAGGCCGAACTGCAAGGAGTCTCTGCATGACCGCCATCCGCATTTGCGCGCTTGACGAACTTGGCCAGGACGAGGCCATTCGGGTCGACGTCGACGATATCTCGATCGCCATCGTGAAGGACTCGTCTGGCACAGTGCACGCCATCGGCGACACCTGCACTCACGGAGACATTTCGCTGTCCGAGGGTTTCGTGGAGGGGGAGACGCTGGAGTGCTGGGCGCACGGGTCGAAGTTCTCCCTCGTGACCGGCAAGCCCACCTCACTTCCGGCCTATGAGCCGGTACCCGTTTACCGCGTGACGATCGTCGATGGCGTCGTCTATGTTGATCCAGATGCGCGAGTGGATCCCACTGAAACCATCGCAGTTTAGACAACTGCATCTCTAAGGAAATAGGCATGTCAACACTGGTCATCAAGAACCTCCAGGTCTCGGTCGATATCGAGGGCGGCACCAAGGAGATCCTCAAGGGCGTCGATCTGTCGATCGAGCAGGGATCGATCCACGCGATCATGGGGCCGAACGGTTCCGGTAAGTCGACCCTCGCGTACACAATCGCGGGTCATCCGAAGTATCACGTCACGGGTGGTTCGATCACGCTCGACGGCGAAGACGTTCTCAAGATGACGGTGGATGCTCGCGCCCGCGCGGGACTCTTCCTGGCGATGCAGTACCCGGTCGAGATTCCCGGCGTTACTGTTCAGAACTTCCTCCGCACCGCGAAGACCGCGATCGACGGAGAGGCGCCGCCGCTTCGCCCGTGGCTCAAAGAGGTCAAGGAGTCGATGACCGAGCTGCGTATGGACAAGGCGTTCGCTGAGCGCAACGTCAACGAGGGCTTCTCGGGTGGCGAGAAGAAGCGTCACGAGATCCTGCAGCTCGAGCTGCTGAAGCCGAAGTTCGCGATTCTTGATGAGACCGACTCTGGTCTGGACGTCGACGCGCTCAAGATCGTCTCGAAGGGCGTGAATCGCGCACACGAGAACACTGGGCTCGGCGTGCTGCTCATTACGCATTACACGCGCATCCTTCGCTACATTCACCCCGACTTCGTCCACGTCTTCGTGGATGGTCGCGTCGCGGAGGAGGGCGGACCGGAGCTGGCCGAGCGCCTCGAAAACGAGGGCTACGACCGTTACCTCGCGCCCGCAGAAGCGTAGGCTCTGCGTCTTTGATAAACTGAGGGCATGCCTTCCGCACTCGCTCCGACGCTCTTCGACGCTGTCGAGGAGGCCCTCAAGGACGTCATGGATCCCGAACTCGGCGTCAACATCGTCGATCTCGGTCTTATCTATGACCTGTCCTGGGACGACGAGAACGACGCACTCATCATCAGCATGACGCTGACGTCAGCCGGATGCCCGCTGACTGACGTTCTCGAGGAGCAGACTGCTCAGTCACTCGACGGAATCGTCGACCAGTTCCGCATCAACTGGGTCTGGATGCCACCGTGGGGCCCCGAGAAGATCACCGACGACGGTCGCGACATGATGAGGGCCC
>JADGOT010000159.1 GCA_017882805.1 Glaciihabitans sp.
ATCTTCTTTATCTGCATCTTCTCGGTCTTCATCGTGACGAGCATCATCAGCGACTCGGTTGAAGGACTGGGCATTCCGCAGGTCGCGCACAGCGCCAACCTGCTAGCCCAATGGAACTACACCTACTCCTCGAATTACGACCCGCTGTACCAGAAAGAGGAGGTGTGGCTGCGATTCATTTCCGGCACCTCGGCATTTCTCTACCTGCCGTTCTACGTGATTCTGATCATCTCGCTCGTGAAGGCTTGGAATCGAATTCAGATCTTCGGGGTGATCTACGCGACCATGATCGTGAGCTTGACGGCCATCCCGATTTTTGGCGCCGAGTTCTTCGGACCGATCCCCACGCCGAACCCCGGCATCTTTCTCGCGTACAACGCGCCGTACGTCGTGATCCCGTTCATCCTGCTGCTGCGCATGCGCAAGCCGCTGCCGTTCCAGCGTAAGTTCTAGCCGTGTCGCTGGTCGAGTTGCCGTCGCCGGTTGTGCTGGTGATCATGGGCGTGTCCGGTGCGGGGAAGTCCACGATCGCGACGCTGCTATCCGAGCGACTGGGCTGGACCTTCGAGGAGGGCGACTCGTTGCATCCTGCCGCCAACGTCGAAAAGATGGCAGCCGGGATTCCCCTCACTGACGACGACCGCTGGCCCTGGTTGGCGAAAATCGCCGACTGGATCGACGGACGACTCGACACGGGTGAGAACGGAATCGTCACCTGCTCGGCACTCAAACGCTCCTACCGCAACGTGCTGAATCGCCGCGGATCGGGCGTCGAGTTCGTTTACCTCGCGCTCGATCGTGCGGATCTGGAAGAACGCGTAGAGCGCCGCGAGGGCCACTTCATGCCGCCATCACTTCTGAACAGTCAGCTGGCGGCTCTCGAGCCCCCGACCTCGTCCGAGCCCGCCATTCAAGTGGATGCTGCCCCGGATTCGCGGCTGGTTGTCGATCGCATTCTGCGCGACCTCGGGCTCACCGCAAAGCCCGCCCCGAAAACTCCCCCGAAGTCTGCAGCAAAAGCGCCGGGGACACCAAAGGCCCCGCGAAAACCGCCGACGGCACCGCGCACAAAGCGCGGGCATACTTGACGCATGCCGCGTTCGGTCCTCATCCTGCAGCACGTGCCATGGGAGCGGCCAGCGATTCTTGGCGACGTTCTCACCAGTCACCAGGTCCCGTGGTTGTCCCGCTCATTCCTTTACGGGCCGCCACCCACCAACCTTTCCGAGATCTCGGGCCTGGCCATCCTTGGCGGGCCGATGGGCGCCCTCGACTACGAGCGGTATCCGGGCCTTCGAGACGAGGCCGATCTCGTTCGCTCGGTTGTTGAGCGTGGAATTCCACTCGTGGGGATCTGCCTCGGACACCAGATTCTGAGCACTGCACTCGGCGGCGCGCTGCATTCGGGAGCGGCCGATGAGGTCGGCATGGGAACCGTCGACGTGATTGCGGACGACCGCGTCTTTGGCGCCACCGGATCGACGACCCCGGTACTGCACTGGCACTATGACGTCGCCGAAGCGCCGGATGGTGCCACGGTCTTGGCGAGCACCGACCAGACCCCCAACCAAGCGCTTCGACTGGGCGAGGTGACCTTCTCCACGCAGTTCCACGTCGAGGTCGACCGGCACATGCTGGACCGCTGGCTTGCCGTCGACGAGATGGCCGACGAGCTGGATCCCCCGACCCGGCTCACCATCCAGGCCGACTTTGACGCCTCGGCGACACGGATGCGCGAACTCGCAAACCGCGCGTTCTCCGAGTTTGCCGAAGCCGTTCTCTTTCGCGACTAACCCCAGCCCACTCACCAACCAGAGGACCCAATGACGCGTCTCGGCATCACCATGGACTACTCCGACGACTTCGCAACCGTTGCCGCCGACGTTGTGGCATTTGAGAAGGCGGGCGCGGATGTTGTCGAAGTCGCGGAAGCATATTCCTTTGACGCCGTGAGTCGCCTCGGCTATCTCGCGGCGATCACGACGAAGATCACGCTCGCCTCCGGCATCCTTCCTCTCTACTCGCGCACGCCAACGCTGCTTGCGATGACTGCCGCTGGGCTCGACTCCGTTTCGGGCGGCAGATTCGAACTGGGGATCGGCACATCCGGACCTCAGGTGATCGAGGGATTCCACGGCGTCCCGTTTGCCACTCCGCTCGCACACGTGCGCGAAACGGTCGAAATCTGTCGGTCAGTCTGGCGCCGAGAGCGTGTTGAGCACACGGGAAAGGCCTACACGATTCCGCTGCCCGCGGATCAGGGCACTGGCCTCGGCAAGCCGCTCAAGATCATCAATACCCTCGTGCGCGAATCGATCCCGATCGCCATCGCGTCGCTGGCGCCCAAGGCCGTGGCGCAAACCGCGGAGATCGCGGATGGCTGGCTGCCGCTGTTCTACCATCCGGAGAAGGCCCACCTCGCCTGGGGCGAATCCCTCGCCGCGGGCAAAGCGCTGCGGGATCCTGCCCTCGGACCGCTCGACACGATTGTGTCCGTGCCGCTGTTCATCGGCGATCACGTCGATCCGTTCCTCAACGCGTACCGGCAACGGATCGCCTTGTACGTGGGCGGAATGGGCGCACGCAACGCCAACTTCTACAACGATCTCGCGGTTCGCTACGGATACGTGGACGAGGCGGCGACGGTGCAGGATCTCTACCTGGCCGGCGACAAGGCTGCGGCAGCAGCCGCGATCCCCGAGGAACTCCTCACGTCCACCTCGCTGGTCGGTACAGAGGCGCACGTGCGCGAACGGCTCGCCGCCCTCAGGGCCTCGGGCGCGACCACGATCGTAGTGATGCCGCTCGCCCAGACAACCGCGGGGCGTGTCGAATCGGTCGAAGCCGTTCGCGCCATGCTGGACGAACTCGGATGACTGGGCCGTTCGATCTGTCGGGAAGGACCGCGCTCGTCACTGGCGCGGCGCGCGGTCTCGGCCGCGCGATCGCCTTGAGCCTCGCCGAGGCGGGCGCGGACGTCGCCCTCGGCCTCCGGGATCGTTCGTCGGCCAGCGAACTGGTTGCCGAGATCGAATCTCATGGGCGACGAGCGCTCCCCCTTGCGATGGATGTGACCGATTTAGCGCAAAGCCGTTCTGCGATCGATTCGGCTGTTGCCGAGTTCGGGCGCCTCGACATCCTGATCAACAACGCCGGCGGTGGCATTGGCGGCCCGGCGATCGACGTCAGTGAGCACGACTTCGACGCCGTCTGGGAGCTGAACACGAAGTCGACGTTCTTCCTCTCGCAGCACGCCGCTCGCGCCATGCGTGGCAGCGGTGGTGGCGCAATCGTCAACATCGCGTCGCAGGCGGGGCTCGTTGCCCTGCCGGGTGAGTCGTCGTACTGCGTGAGCAAGGCGGCGGTCATCCACATGACCCGCGTGCACGCCGTGGAGTGGGGCGAGTACGGGATCCGGGTTAACGCGCTCGCGCCAACCTTCATCGAGACAGATGGGACCGCCGAAGCCCTGGCCGACGAACTGTTTCGCGCCGACACGATCGAGCGGATCGCGGCGCTGCACCGAATCGGGGTCCCGACCGAGGTTTCCGGAGCCGTCGTCTTCCTTTGTAGCCCGGCAGCTTCTCTGGTGACAGGCCAGACGCTGGCGATCGATGGCGGCTGGACGGCACGTTAGAATTTAGGCAACCCACGACACGATTTCCAAGGAGTGACCGATGACCGTAGAGCGCGTCAGCCCAAAGGTGCCGAAGCCGCTGGCCGTCCTGATCTTTCTACTGTTCTGGGCCGTCGCAATCGTGGCGTGGTGCATTGCGAATGTCTCGAATATCCACGCGGTCCAGGCGTTCATCGTCGACCTCGGTTTGATCTTCGCGTTCGCGGGTTTCGCTGCCCTGTTCGTGGAGACCCGGCGCGGCTTCACGGCGATTCTGATCTTCAGCCTGCTGGGTGTCGTGCTGTTCGCGGTTGGTGACCTGCTCGGCATCCCGATTCTCGTCTACTCGCTGCGCATCCTTGGCAGTGCGGTGGCGTTCGTGATTGTTCCGACCAACGTGCTGATCGCGAAGCTCCGCATCCTCACCTAGCTGGTCGGCAGGCCCGCGATCGCGGCAGCAACCTCGGTTCGGTTGTAGCTGGCGCCGGGATTTGTCGACACGTGTGCGTAACGGACAACGCCCTGCTTGTCGAGCAGGATGCTTCCCGACTGCTGAATCGCTCCGAACACTTTGCGCAGCAAACCCACCTCCGCGTGCGCTGTGCCGGCCTTTCCGACGACGACCGGGAACGGGATGTTCTTCTTTACTTTCCACGCAGCGGCATCCGCCGGATCCTCTGGAACGGCGATCAACACGGTCACGTTTGCGGACTCGAAGTCGGCCTTGTTCTTGACCATGTTCTGTACGTGCGAATTGCATTGCGCGCAGGACAGGGCACGCATGAAGTAGATAAACACGCTGTCGTTTCCGCGGTGATCCGCGACAGAAACATCGTTACCCTCGGTGTCGTCGAGTGCGAGCGTGGGGGTTGAACCGATTTCGAGCACGTTATCCTCCGAGGAAATTAATATTGTCAACCGACCTGTTAGTCAAGTGACCTGTTAGACAGGTTACCTTTCTTTATCCGACTCCGCTACCCTACTGGAATGACAGTCGCTGAGCAGTCCATCCCGATTGGGATGGTGGCCGCGCGCCTGCACAGGGCCACGCAGGTGGACTGCATCGCGCGCCTCAACAAAGCCGGGTACACCGATCTGCGGATGCGCCACCTCGCGCTCCTCGAAGGTCTGCCTCGCGAGGGCGCTCGGGTGACGACGCTCGCAACCCAGACCGGGATGTCCAAGCAGGCCATGGGTGAGCTCATCGACGAGATCGAGGCGAACGGGTACATCGAGCGTCAGAACGATCCCGGCGACCGCCGCGCTCGACTCATCGTCTTCACCCCGAAGGGCCAGCGCGCCTACGAAGAAGCGTTCGCGGTGCTCAGCGAGATGGAACGTGACTACGCAGCCACTGTGGGCGGATCGCGTTATGCACAAGCCCGATCGGCGCTCGAGGAGCTGGTCGGCTCGCTTGAAGATACCAATCGCTAGCGTCGCCCCACGCTCGCTTTGCACTATACGTAGTACAGTGATCCCATGGCATCGTCACCGAGTGCAACCAAAGAGCGACTGAGCCGCGAGCTCCTCGCTGCGGGTGCCCTCGCCCTCGCCGACCGCGAAGGGCTCGAGGCCGTCACAATTCGGCGCCTCGCTACCGACAACTCGGTGACGCCGATGGCCCTCTACTGGCACTTCAAAGACAAGGACGCCGTGCTGGACGGTATCGCCGAGCAAATTTACGCATCGGTGGTCCTACCCGAGCAGGCCGACGGCCCGTGGAACGAGCAGCTGCGCGAAGTTCTGGTCGCGGTGCTCGCCGCGATTCGGCCGCACCCTCTCGCCGCAGATCTCCTCGCCCCGCGCGTTATGAAGTCGGAGGCCGGTCTCATCCTTGCCGAACGCGTGATCGGGATGCTGCGACGCGCAGGGTTCTCGGCGCCGGATGCGACACAGACCGCCAGCTTCCTGCTTTGCTCGATCGTGACGCTCGTGACATCCGAACCGGGAAGGCACGCTCCAGGGTCAGACGACGCTCGGGATGAACTACAGCGCGCCAAGCGCGCTCAGCTGGACTCGCTCTCCCCCAAGCAATTCCCGTTCCTCCTTGAGTCTGCCCGCTTCTTTCTGGAGTGTGAAGACGAAGAGAGCTACTTCGCGAACGGTATGGACTTCCTCATTGCCGGTGTCCGCGGCATACGTCCCTCGTAGCCAGAACCTCTTCCGCCACCGAGTTCGTAACTTCTTTCTGCCTTTGGTTGCGTCCTATACGTTGTAGATGTACCTTGTACATGTACGTTGCATAGGCAATGACCGAGACTAGGGAAGAACAATGAGAAGAAGCCCATGGAGCACCCTGGCGGTGCTCTCGATCGCCCAGTTCATGGTGGTGCTCGACGTCACGATCGTGAACGTCGCACTCCCACACATCCAGTCAGATCTGAAATTTGGCGCGAATGACCTGCAGTGGGTCATCAGCGCCTACACCCTCATCTTCGGCGGCTTCCTGCTGCTCGGCGGACGGATGGCCGACCTCATCGGTCGACGCCTCGTCTTCGTCATCGGGCTGGTCGCGTTCGCCGCGTCATCGCTCGCGGCCGGACTTGCTACTACGGCATTCGAGCTCATTCTCTTCCGCGGGATTCAGGGACTCGGCGGAGCAATGCTTTCCGCCTCAGCCCTCACCCTCTTGACCGTGACCTTCGAACACGGCCGTCAGCGCAACATTGCTCTCGGCATCTGGGGCGGGCTTGCCGGTCTGGGCGGCACCATGGGCGCGGTCGTTGGTGGAGCGCTGGTCGACAGCCTGAGCTGGCGCTGGGTGTTCCTCGTGAACGTCCCGTTCGGCCTCCTGGTGATCGCCGCCTCCTTCTTCATTCTCCGCGAGAGCCGGGCCACCCTCGACAAAGCTGCGCGCACGTTTGATGTTGCCGGCGCCCTACTCAGCACCTCCGGGCTGCTCGCGATCATGCTGGGTTTCATCCGCGCCGAACCACTCGGCTGGGGTTCCCTCGAGGTCGTCGCGCTTCTGGTTGGCGGAGTCGCACTGCTCGGGGCGTTCGTACTGGTCGAGTCCCGCTCCAAGTCGCCGCTCATCCCGCTGCGCCTGTTCCGCACTCGCAGCCTGACCTACGCGGTCATCACGCTCGGGCTCAACTCGGCCGGATTCCTGTCGATGTTCTTCCTGACCGCGATCTACCTGCAGGATGTTCGCGGGCTGTCCGCGCTGAACGCCGGTCTCGAGTTCCTACCCATGGGAATCGCGGCCATCGTCGGAGCGCTGCTGGCCTCGCGGCTGGTCACCGCATTGGGCACGCGCCCCGTACAGATCGCGGCGGCCGTTCTCAGTGTTGCCGGCCTGCTGCTCTTGTCGCGAGTCGGCGCAACCGATGCGTACGCCACTGGCCTCCTGCCGGGGTTCATCCTGTTCGGAATCGGTATCACCGCGATCGGCGTGGCCGCGCAGGTCGGCGCGACCTCGCGAGTTGCGAACAACGACGCCGGTGCGGCGTCCGGTGTTCTGAACTCCGGCTACCAGGTGGGTGGCGCGCTGGGACTCGCAGTGATCACCACGCTCACAACAACCCACATCACCGACGCGCTGAAGTCGGGAACGGGCCAGGTAACCGCAGCGGTGGGTGGCTACGACTACGGTCTGCTGATCGCGGCTGTCTTTGCTGCGGCCAATATCGTGATCGCGATCGTCTCGCCCTCGACCCGCGTGAGCCAGCCGGAAGCATCCTTGGCGGCGGAGCTCGAACCGGTAGTGGCCTGACTCAAACCGTAAGAATCGTCCAGGACACCGCGGGGAGTACCACGGTGAGGATGCCCGACTCCAACGTTGCCGAGTCGTTGACGCGCGGACGGACGCGATCGGGATCCTCGAGCGTGTTGCGAGCGTCGATATTCTCAGCACTGAGCGTCAGCGCCGATCGAAGCGACAAGCCGGGGAACTTCAGGGCGATGGCCGAGAGATCGACGGTAACCTCGGCATCCTCGCCGAGCGATCGGTTCACCAGAAAAATCGAGAGGGCGCCCGTCGACGGGTCGAGCGTGGCCGCCGTGGTGATCGCGTCGACTTCCCCATAGCGGTCCGTCGTGACCCGATCACTCGAGATCGTTGCGGAGATCGCATCGCCCTGCGCATTCGCGGCCGTGAGCGCGAATGGGAAGAACGTCGTCTGACGCCAGGCCGGTCCGCCTGGCTCGGTCATGATGGGCGCGATGACGTTCACAAGTTGCGCGAGAGAGGCGGACTTCACGCGATCGGCATGATTGAGCATGGTGATCAGCATCGACCCGACAACCACGGCGTCCGTCACCGAGTAACTATTCTCCAGCAGGCGTGGCGCGACGGGCCACGTGGCGATATCGCTAATCTTCTCGGTCTCGTTGTAGTGCGTCATGTACCAGACGTTCCACTCATCCAGCGAGATCTGGATTCGCTTGTCGCTGTGGCGACGCGCAGCGACCGAGTCTGCGGTAGCGACCACCGCGTCGATAAAAGCATCCAGGTCGACGGCGGAGGCAAGGAAGCTCGCCACGTCCCCGCCCATCGGCTCGTAGTACGCATGGCACGAAATAAAGTCGACATCGTCGAAGGTGTGCTCGAGAACCACCCGCTCCCACTCGCCAAACGTGGGCATGGCCGAGCCGGAGCTGCCGCAGACGACCAGTTGCACGCGCGGGTCGAGCTGTCTCATCGCCTTGGCCGTCTGTGCTGCGATCTTGCCGTAGTCATCTGCTGACCGGTAGCCCAGCTGCCACGGTCCGTCCATCTCATTTCCCAGGCACCACATCCGGATGTCGTGAGGCTCCGCATGACCGTTCTCCCGGCGGGCGTCGCTTAGTGCGGTTCCGGTCGGCACGTTCGCATACTCAAGAACATCCAGCGCATCAAGCACGCCCCGGGTTCCAAGATTCACCGCATACATGACGTCCGTGCCCGCCCGCGCAGACCAGTCCACGAATTCATCCAGTCCAACCTCGTTGGTCTCCGTCCCATGCCAAGCGAGGTCGAGTCGTTGCGGTCGCGCCACACGCGGTCCGATACCGTCCTCCCAGCGATACCCCGAAACAAAATTGCCTCCCGGGTACCGGACGTGAGTCACCCCGAGCTCGCGAACGAGATCGAGAACATCCTGTCGAAATCCCTGCTTGCCGGCCGTGGGATGGCCGGGCTCATAAATACCTGTGTAGACGGCGCGGCCCAGATGCTCGATGAAGGATCCGAACAGACGACGATCGATGCCACCGATCAGGTGGTCTGGGTCCAGCCGGATTCGCGCGTGGATCATGGCGCCTCGCTCAGGGGAACGGCCTCGGGCCGCGCGACCGTGCTCGTGAGTTCAACGATCCGGCGCTCCGCGGAGGCGACCCCGACGGCCTCCATGATCTCCAACACGTGAAATCCAAGTTCACCGGATGCCCTGTGCGAGCCGCCGGTGACGATCGCCGCCGCCATATCAGCGAGACCGATCCCGCGGCCGGCATTGCGATAACCGGCCGAGACTTCGAGTTCGTGCCACTCGGGCTGATCGATGGTCCACGCACTGACCGTATCTGAAAATCGGTTGGGATCGGGCATGAGGAGCGTGCCCTGTGTTCCGTAAACCTCGAACAGCGGTGCCTTTGTCGCCCACACTTCGAAGCTGACGGTGACTGTCGACGCAACCCCGCCCGCATGCTCGAGGATGGCGGTGACGTGAGTATCCACATCGACCGGTACCGCATTGCCCGCCAGCGGGCCCGTCGCGACCGCCCGAATCCGAGACGAACGACTGACCAACCCGGAAACCCTGATCACCGGCCCAAACAGGGTCACGAGGCTCGTGACGTAGTACGGGCCCATGTCGAAGAGCGGGCCGCCGCCCGGCTGGTAGTAAAAGGCCGGTGCGGGATGCCAGCTCTCGTGACCCGAGGACGACCAGTGAACAGCCGCACCAATCGGGTCACCGATGATGCCATCGTCGAGTGCGCGGCGAGCGGTCTGCACGCCGGTGCCCAGAACGGTGTCCGGAGCACTACCGATTCGGAATCCACCCACCTGGGCGTCCAGAAGTGGAGCGGCGGTGGCCGTCGTGAGGCCGAAGGGCTTCTCCGCGTAGAGGTGCTTACCTGCCGCGAGCGCGCGGAGCCCGACCTCGACATGGGCGGCCGGAATAGTCAGATTCAGCACCGCGTCCACCTCCTGGGACGCGAGAAGCTCGTCAACCGAAAGCGGAGTCACACGATGCTCTGCCGCAACCGCGGCGGCTCGGGCGTGGTCGAGGTCGGCGACGGCAACCAGCTCAAGCCCGCCCAGTCGCGGGAGTGTCTCAAAGTACTGGCCGCTGATGGTTCCGACACCGATGACACCGATCCTCAGCGCGCCGCCCACAGCAGACCTCTTTCGATAATGGTGCGGACGTTCGGATCCTGCACGACTTCAAGCTTGTGCCCGGGAGCGGAAACGAAGATGCGCCCCTTGCCCCACTCGCGAACCCACACCGCTGGTGCGGTGACCGGACGGTGCCAGGCATCCCACGGGCGAACCTCCTGAGTGGTCGTGGCGAGAACATCGTTGTATTCGTCGCTGAGCACCCAATACTGCTCGGTGACCAGCCGGAAATCGCGGATGCCCGCGGTAATGGGATGAGATGCGCCCAGTTCCGTGATGTGCACGGTGTACGGGATGTAGTTGTCCGACTGTTCGCCGGTTCGCTCCTGCGGATCCTTGCCCGCATGGTGGGCGAACTGGCCACCGACCATGTGCAGATAGTCCGCGTTGTTTCGGTAGGCGTCCGCGATGCCGCCATGCCAGCCGGCAAAGCCCGTCCCGCGCAACACGGCACGCTCGAGTCCCGCAAACTCTTCCTTCTCGATGGTCGACATGGTGTTGATCTGAACGATGAGGTCCACCGAATCCATGTACTCCACGTTCCGGTAGATCGCGGGCGACGGCTCGAGGCGCACGGTGAAACCGTTCCGCTCGAGGAAGGGTGCAAAGAAATCGGTGGTGAGTTCGGGTTCGTGTCCGTCCCAACCGCCCCGCACCATGAGCGCGTTGCGCGGTTCGCCGGACGAGATCGTCATACCGCGGTCCATTCACTGCGATTGGCTGCACTTCGCTCGACAGCTTCGAGCACCCTCTGCACTCGGAGCCCGTCGGCGAACGACGGCTCGGGCTGCCGTCCGGCCGCAATGTCGACAACGAGATCCCGAACTTGATGGCTGAAGGCGTGTTCGTAGCCCAGCCCATGCCCGGTGGGCCACCATGCCGCCGTGTAGGGATGCTCCGGTTCGGTCACCAGGATGCGTCGGAATCCCTGCTCACCCGGCGCATCCGAACCGTCATAAAACTCCAGTTCGTTCATTCGTTCAAGATCGAAGCTCACCGATCCCGTTGATCCGCTGAATTCGAGCCGAAACGCGTTCTTGCGTCCGGTTGCCATCCTGGTCGCTTCAAAGCTGGCGAGCGCCCCGTTGCTCAGCCGCCCGCTAAAGAGCGCAGAGTCATCGACCGTTACCCGTCCATGCTCGATCGAGGGAGTGCCGCTGAGCCCGATGCTCTCCCCAAGCAGAGGACGCTCTGCGACGAACGTCTGGAGCGTTCCACTGACCTCGTCAACGCTCTGGCCGGTGATGAACTGCACGGCGTCGATCGCGTGGGCTCCGATGTCGCCCAGTGCTCCCGAGCCCGCGCGGGTCTTGTCCAGTCGCCAGGTCATTGGTCCGTTCTCGTCGACGAGCCAGTCCTGGAGATAGTTCGCCTGCACTCGGCGAAGTGTGCCGATACGCCCCGCGAGAACTAGGTCTCGCGCAAACGTAATGGCCGGCACTCGGCGGTAGCTGAACCCGACCATGGCGAAGACCCCGTCAGCGAGCGCCGATTCGGCGGCATTCACCATGCGAACCGCATCGTCGACGGTGTTGGCCAGGGGCTTCTCGCACAGCACGTGCTTGCCCGCCGTAAGAGCGGCGATCGCAATCTCCGCGTGGGTGTCACCCGGCGTGCAGATGTCGATCAGATCAATGTCGTCGCGCCCGATGACCTCACGCCAGTCCACCGCACTCGATTCCCAGCCGAACTTCGCTGCCGCAGTGGCCGCCCGATCGCCGTCGCGGCCGACCAGTACGGTCATCTGCGGCCGGATGGGCAAGTCAAAGAACCGTGGGGCGACGCTCCACGCCTGAGAGTGCGCGGCGCCCATGAATCCGGCCCCGATCATCGCCACACGCAGAGTTTCGCGCTTCACCACTGTGATTGTGCTCCTTCGTCAACGAGAGGCTAGCTGCGGAGGGCGCCGGTGGCGACTTCCGACTGCAAGTCTCGCTCGGAAGACACGACCCGACAGGTGACCTGCCGGCTGTCGGTGCTTCGAACCTCGTAGAGTTCGCCGGTGATAGAAACGGAGGCACGATCCGTCGCTGAACCGGGCAGCGTGCGCTCCCCCGAGAGTTTGCCACTCACGATAGCTCCACCCGTGCTCGAATTTGGTCGAGCATTCTGCGCCGTCGCGGCCGCATGTGACGCGATCCACACTTCCACGTCGCCTGGTTCAACGACCTTGCACATTCGCCGATCGGTGAAGGCAAATCGACCCGTTGGTACGGCGAACTCGAGCGCGACACTCTCGCCGGGCGCAAGCTCCACACGCGTGTACCCCAACAGCTGGGTGACGGGCCGCGTTATCGTGCCCAGAATGTCGTGGCCGTAAACCTGAATCACATCCGCTCCGGCTCTCGAACCGGTGTTCGTCGCCGTGACACGAACAGTGAAGGTCTCGCCCGCCCTCACCTGTCGATCAACCTCCAACTCGGAGTACGCGAAGGTTGTGTACGACAACCCGAACCCGAACGGTCGAAGCGGCGTCGAGTCGGCCGCGGTGACATCCGATGGTCCCCCGAGGATCGGGTGCAGATAGGTGTACGGCTGCGCCCCCGCCGAGCGCGGAAGCGATACCGGCAGCCTGCCGGAGGGATTGACGTTTCCCTGAATTACGTCGGCAATGGCAAGGCCACCGCCCTCGCCGGGGAAGAAGGCCTGCAGTACCGCTCCCGGCTTTGGCCCTGTTCCATCTAGCGCCCAGTCGAGCACGTACGGCCGGCCGGTGACCAGTACCATCACCACGGGGGTGCCCGTGGCCGCAATAGCCTCAACCAGACGACGCTGTACCCCCGGCAGGTCGAGCGATTCGGTGTCATTGCCCTCGCCGACGGTGCCTCGCCCGAAGAGACCAGCTTGATCGCCGACGACGACTATTGCGACATCCGCCGCGACCGCGAGCTGGACCGCCTCGGCGAAGCCCGACGTGTCGTCGCCCTCGATCGTGCAGCCCTCGGCAAACGAGACATCCACATCATCGCGATCGGCATAGGCGGACCTGAACGCGTCGAGGACTGTGGGAATCTCGACTCCGTGCGGGACCTCGGGGTAGTGCGCAAGTACGTGGTTCGCGAACGAGTAGCACCCTTGCAGTGCTTCCGCCCGGTGGGAATTTGGACCAATGATCGCGACCCTGTGTGGGGTCGACTGCCCGGCGCCCAGCGGCAGCACTCCGTCGTTGGAGAGGAGAATGACTGACTCTTCCGCCAGCTTTCTCGCAATGGCCTGATGCTCCGGCGAGTCGAGTTCAATGCTCGTGGGTGGCTCATCCTCGTAGGCGCCGGGGTCAAGAAGGCCGAGCTCTTCCTTCTGCGAGAGCGCCCGAAGCACGGCGCGGTCGACAAACGCCTCATCGAAGTTCCCGGCACGAATTCGATCGGCAAGCGGCCCAAGGTAGGCGTCACCCGTCGGCAGCTCGATATCAATCCCAGCCTCGAGCGCGAGCGCGGCCGCCTCCCCGCGATCGGCGGCCACCGCCTGCATCACCTCCAGGAAGGCAACGGCAAAGTAGTCGGCGACGACGACGCCCTCGAAACCCAGCTTCTCCCGGAGAAGCGTCGTGAGGTATGCCACGCTCGCGGCAACCGGCTCCCCGTCAACATCCGTATAGGAATTCATCACCGATTTCGCTCCTCCGTCGAGGAGTGCCATCTCGAACGGTGGAAGGTAGACGTCCGCAATCTCGCGGGGGCCAGCATGAACGGGCGCGTGGTTGCGTCCCGCGCGCGAGGCGGAATAGCCAATGAAGTGCTTGAGCGTTGCATGCACGCCAGCACCCTGAAGTCCCTGCACGTAGGCAGTCCCGATGGTGCCGACGAGATACGGATCCTCGCTGATGCATTCGTCGACCCGGCCCCAGCGCGGATCGCTGATCACGTCGAGCACGGGGGCGAGTCCTTGATGGATGCCAAGCGACTTCATTGACCTGCCGATGATCGCGCCCATCTCAGTCACGAGCTCTGGGTCGAATGATGCCCCCCACGCGAGCGGTGTGGGGAAGGTCGCCGCCTTCCAGGTTGCGAGTCCGGTCAGGCATTCCTCATGAACGAGAGCAGGAATCCCCAGCCGCGTCTCCCGCTTTAGTCGCCGCTGCTCCTTCCACAACCATGCCGCCCGATCGACAGGCTCGACCGGGCGCGTCCCGTAGACCCGCGTGTAGTGACCGAGACCGTGCCGGGTGACCTCCAGGAGTTCGTCCGCCGATTTCTGCCCAGCGGCCATTTCGCCTTGCATAGGCGCGACGACGCCATTCTGGTCCAGCCAGTATCCGACGATCTGGGCAAGCTTCTCTTCGAGCGTCATTCGAGCGTGCAGCGCGGCGACGCGTTCGGAAACGACAGGCATCGCCGCGAGCTGAGGCATGGACATCTTTCTTGCTTGGGAGCTTTGGACGCTGGTCGTGGGGAACTACCCCTTGACCGCACCCGTCAGCCCGCCGACGATTCGGCGTTGGAAAATGGTGAAGAACACGAGAGCCGGCAGCATTGAAAGTGACGTGAACGCCAGCACCTTTGCCGTGTCCTGGGAGTACTGGGAAGAGAATGCCTTGACGCCGAGGGGAAGCGTATAGATACCCTGGTCGCTCAGGATGAACAGCGGAAGGATGTAGCTATTCCAGCTTCCGATGAACGCGAGAATCCCCACCGTGACAACTCCGGGAAGCGCCAGCGGAATGACCATCCTGAGAAAGAAACCAATCCGGCTCGAGCCGTCAATTGACGCAGCCTCTTCGATTTCATCCGGAATCGCCTTGAGGAACGGCACCAGAATGATGACGGTGGTCGGCAGCGCGAACGCAATCTGGGGAAGGATGACGCCGGCCAGACTGTTCACGAGGCCCAGGTCCTTCACCATGATGTACAGCGGTGTAATCGCGACGGTAATCGGAAACATCAGGCCAGCAGCGAACAGCGAATACATTGCGCCGCGTCCACGGAAGCTATATCGCGCCAGCACAAAACTCACCATGAGGCCAAGAACCACTACCCCGACGGTGGTGATCAGAGCAACGATCGCGGAGTTTCCGGTCTCCTGCCAGAAGGTGTCGCTCGTCAACACTCCGAAGTAGTTGCCGAGGTTCCACGGCGCGGGAAGCGCGGCGGGATCGACGGTGATCTGCGAGTTGGTTCGGAAGCCGCCGAGCACGATGTAGAGAACCGGCGAGATACTGACCGCGATGAAGACCAGCGCGATGAAATAGGTGAGCGGATGACTCCAGTTGATCGACTTGCGCCGGCCGTCAGTGATGGGTGTCGGGGTGCGCAACGTGGATGTTGACATCATTTCCGCCTTTCAACAACGACGCCAGCGGTGTCGCGTCGCAACAGGAACCGTTGGTAGATGAGCGCGATGGTCAGCGAAATGACGAACATCACGACAGCGATCGCGTTGCCGTAGCCGAAGTTGCCGGCGTCGCGGCCCTGCCCGACCATGTAGGTCGCCATGGTTGACGTGCCCGCAGTAGAGGCAACGTACTGACCCCAGATGATGTAGACGAGGTCGAAGAGCTGCAGCGATCCGATGATGGAGAGGAACGCCCAAATGCGGACGGTCGGTCCGAGAAGCGGAAGGGTGATGGTGCGCTGAATCTGCCAGTAGCTCGCCCCGTCAATGGAGGCTGCCTCGGACAGCTCAGTGGGAATGCCCTGCAGGCCAGCGAGAAACAGGATGACCGCAAAGCCGATGTATTTCCAGGAAATGATGAACATCAGCGACCAGATCGCGATGTGCGGGTCGGACAGCCAGTTGGTCTTGAACGCGCCGAGACCGAGATCCTGAAGCAACCCGTTGAGGGCTCCGTTGGTCTGAAGGATCAAGCTCCAGCCTGTGCCGACGATCACCTCGGAGATGACGTAAGGCACGAAGATGAGCACCCGAATGACCGCCCGGCCACGGATCTTCTGGTTGAGAAGCAGAGCCAGGATGATCGCGAGCGGGCCCTGGAAGACCAGTGACAAGACCAAAATGATGGCGTTGTGGGACAACACATCGTGAAACGCCGGATCGTTGAAGATCAGGAAGTAGTTGTTGAGACCAACGAAGTCGATCGGCGGTCCGTAGCCGTGCCAGCGATAGAAGCCGTAGTACGCGGCAAGCGCGACCGGAAAGATGACGAACGCGAGAAAGATGATGATCGCCGGGCCGGTGAGCACCGCAATCTCAAATCGCTGGCGCCATCTCCTAGCCCGTCGCACGGACCGCACGCCGGTCGGCGGTGACACTTTTCGTGTGCCACCGCCGACCACCGAGAGGCCCTCAGGCGACCGCTGCTGACGCAGCGTCTTCACGCCCAGGGATTCACTCATTGTGCTGATTAGCCCTTTGCTGCCGCTGCGCTAACACCGGTAAGGATGTCGGCAGCAGTTCCCTGGCCAGCGAGCAGGTTGACGACACCCGAGTTGAGAGCGTTTCCAACGTTCTGCCCGTAGTTCGTGTCGAGGTACTGCGACACGTACGGTGCCTGCTTGTACGCGGTCAACACTGACTTCAGAATGTCTTCAGTGACGACGCCCTGCGCTGCAGTGTTGACCGGCGGCGCGTCGAAGCCCTTGTAGTAGGCCTCCTGCACCGGAGTCGTAACGATGTAGTTCAGGAACGCAGCACAGGCATCCTTCGGGGCCTGAGCCGAGCACGAGTATCCGTCCACGCCACCCATCATTGCGCCAGCGCCACCCTTGCCGCCGCTGACCGACGGGAACGGGAACCAACCGAGGTCGGGAAGCGGCTTCGTGTCAGGCGTCAGCGACGCGATGACTCCGGGATCCCACGCACCCATGAGCTCCATGGCCGCCTTGTGGTTTGCCAGCAGACCGGCGGAGCTACCAGCGCCCTGCTGAGCTGCCGTCGTCAGGAATCCGTTGTTGAACGGGTTCGTCTTGTTGAAGGCATCGACGTCCTTGCCCGCCTTGAGCCAGCACCCATCCGTGAACTTCAGGGTCTTGGCCGCCTCGTTCAGAACCGTTTCGCTGCATTCGCGGAGCGCGAAGTTGTAGTACCAGTGCGCAGCGGGCCAGGCATCCTTTGCACCAACCGCTACCGCGTCAACGCCACTCGCCTTGATCTTGGTGATGTCGGCATTGAGCTGATCGAAGCTGGTGGGGGTATCGGTGATTCCGGCAGCCTTGAACAGATCCTTGCTGTAGTAGATGCCTTCTGGGAGCACATCGACTGGCATCGCATACGTCTTGCCCGAGATCGACTCTGCCGCGAATGCGCCGGCACCAACCGCAGACTTCGTCTTCGCCG
>JADGOT010000160.1 GCA_017882805.1 Glaciihabitans sp.
CGGTCTTTGAACGTAATCGCACGACGGAGGCTGTGAAGTTCCGGGCGAGGATTCAGCGTGTCCGGGTTGGCCGAGAAGTACTCGGTCCACTCGACACCGTTCCACCAGCGACGGCGCGACCTGTCGTCTCGGTCGGGATACCACCCGGCCGGGATACGATGCGCGATGTCTGCTGTGACTGTCACTTGGTTTCCGTTACCTCTTGGAATGCTTCGTCTACTGTAAAGCACCGTACGCGCGTTGCCGTGTAACCCGCCCGCCCCACTTCGCGGCACGTTTGGTTGCGTGGCCGGCTGCGTCCGCGGTTTTCGGAACTCACGGCGAACTCCGAGCAAGATTACGTTTTGGTAACACCAATTGGCCGCACAATGGTTGCACAGCGCATACGTAAGACCCGCTACACCCGGCCGCCACGGAGTACCGAGGCGGCCGGAGGCGTGTCAGATCGCCATGTCGATGAACTGCTGCACGCGCTTTGTGCGCAGTGATCCCGGCTTGTAGTTGGCCAGCCAGGAATCATCCTCCACGAGGGAAAGCGATCCCGCCGACGGCGGATCGCTGGCCGTCCTCGAGGAAACGAACCGGAAGTAGTAGTGGTTGAAAAGCCGGTTGAACTCGGTGAAATAGATGTCGGCAACGCGCTTGTTGCCGCGCACGATGATCATGTTCTCGTCGTTGTCCTCGGTAGACGCGGAACTGAAGTTGGCCGAGCCCGATACGACAATCGGGTCGGCGCCCAATGGATCGTGAAGCAGAAACTTGCAGTGGATGAAGGCGACGTTGACCGCAAACCCCAGGCGGCGCGCATCCGTCTCTACCATCCACTTGCCAACCGTGGTCGTGAATTCGGATCCCGCGGCCTCGTACACGTTGTTCGCTGCACTGAGCTTCACGTACGGCGTGACCGCCTTTGGGTTCGGCGCCTCCGCGGTGTCGAAGAGTAGAAACACGAGCGGTCCGGCCGGTGTGTTCTTGGCCAGGGCATCCTTGTAAGTGCCAGGAATGGTGAACGGGAACGTTGCACAGGCGAGGTCGCTCGCGCCCGACAGCAGCTGCCCGTAGAGGTTAAGCGGATCGAGCCCGGTGCGCGGGCTGAAGATCGGAGTAACACCCGGGGTGATTGCCGCGAGCGCTGGCGAGGGCGTCAGCGCGGCGACTTCGGCGTACAGGGCCGCGTTCTTTTGTTTGGTGACCGTGGCGCTATCGGTCACCTGACCGCCCGGATCGGAGCTGAGCTGTACCCAGTACTGAAGGAACTTGTCTGCGACCTGCGGATCCCGAACCCAGTGGCCGACGTTGGCCTGCCCAAAGAAACCGTTGTCGGTCAGGTTTGTCGAGCCCGTCCACACCTCGGTCGCCTTGGTGCCACCGGGGATCAGCACCATGAACTTGTTGTGGGCGATCACATTTTTGCGGGCGACCCGGGGGATGATCGCCGTTGCCGGCAGGCCGCTTGATGAGATTGCCGCCAGGTTCTCGGTCAGGGGGCTCTTCGCCGTATTGGGCTTCTCGTCGATGATGAGCTTCACGTCCACGCCACGGGCGATCGCGGCCGTGAACTCGGCCAGCACCGGGAGGTAGGCGAACTCGTAGAACGCGCAACGCAGCTGATCACCGCTCTTGGCGCTGCGGATGAACTTCATAAGTGCCGGTTCGAGGTCTCGCCCAAGCCACGCGAACGCGGCCGCGGTCTTTGCAGCGGTCGGTTGCTTGTCGGGGGCGAGGTTGCCGAACTCGAGGGCATAGGCCTGGCTGGATGCGACCCCACGGTTGAAGAAGATGTCGTGCGAACTCCCATACAGCGGTTCGGTCGTGACGCTAATCGAGATTGCCGGCGTCGACCGATCGAGTTTGGCAGGGGTCCCCTTGAGCGGCTGAAACACGTAGGTGTAGGTGTGCCCCGGCGAACAAGTGAAGTCATCCCAGACCAGACTCTGAACGGGCTCCTTGTAGGTCGAGACGCTCGTGCTCGCGGTTGGGTTCTTCACGGTCGACGGGAACACCTTGTAGCCGAGAAGGTAGTGCGGTGTGCCCTTGGGTGAATCCGTGCGCCTCACCGAGAATCCGAGCAGACCGGGCCGACTCGCATCCGCAACGCTCACACCGAATGACACCGAGTTGGTGCCCGCGACGGCAAAGACCTGAAAACCGCCAACGACCTGAGACTTGGAGCGCATGGGGGACCTCCGCTTGGGTTTCTGATCAGGCGTCTATTCTCGCGCGCTGGCACGCAGCCTGTCGCGCGTAATTTCGTCGGTCGTGAGCGAGATCGCCTTGGCGTAGGCGGCCCGCGCATCCGTTCGACGCCCGAGCTGAGATAGCAGATGCGCCCGCGTCGCCCAGAGCGGCTGGAATCGCGGAGCATCGATCCGATCGAGTTCAAGGAGGCCAGCCTCCGCGCCGTCGAGTTCGCCGATCGCCGCCGCGAGCGAGACCCGGGCGCCGAGCGTTGGTGCGACCTCGATCAGCGCCTCGTACAGTTTGCGAAGCGCGGCGTAGTCTGTCGGCTCACCGTCGCGCCGTGCGCAGTGCGCGGATTGGATGGCAGCCTCGAGCTGGAACCGCCCGATGCGACCCAGCGAGTGTGCGCGTCGCAGCGCCGCCTCGCCCTGTGCGATGAGGTCGGTATCCCAGAGTCGGGGGTCCTGCTCGTCGAGCGGCGTTCCGTCTTCCCGCGCCGACGCACGAGACAGCGAGAGCGCGAGAAGCGCGACTAGTCCGAACGCCTCCGGTTCGTCGCCGAGCAGAGTCGCGAGGGTCGTCGCGAGATAGAGCGCCTCGGCCGACATCGACTCGCGCACCGTCGCGCCAGAAACTCCCTGCCAGTCGATCGCGTACGCGCCATAGATCGCCTCCAGGACGGCGGGTAGCCGTGACGGCATATCGGCCCGCACCGGAATGGCGAACGGAATGCGCGCGACCCTGATGCGGCGCTTTGCTCGAACGAGCCGCTGGGCCATCGCCGGCTCCGGCACCGCGAAGGCGACCGCGATCTGCGACGACTCGAACCCGAGCACCGTCTGCAGCATGAGGGGAGTTCGGATGCTGGCCTCGATCGCCGGGTGCGCACACACGAACAGCAGCTCGAGCCGCTTATCGGGGATGGCGTCCAGGTCGAGATCATCGAGCACGACGTGGGTGTCCGTTAGCTCAGAAGAGGTTCGAAACGTCGACGACTTGTACAAGTCGCGCAGACGATTGCGCGCGACCGTCAGAAGCCAACCCTCCGGGTTGTCGGGGATGCCGGCTGCGGGCCAGGTCGCCAAGGCGCGCTCGAAGGCATCAGCCAGCGCATCCTCGGCGGCCCGAATGTCGCCCGTCGGAGCAGCGAGTACGGCGAGCAGTCGCCCGTAGGAGGAGCGTGCCACCTCCTCCGCGCGAGCCTCGACGTCAGTCATCCGTTCAGGATGCCGGGTGCCAGCTACCGTCGCTGAACACGATTGCCGAGGGGCGAACCTCGACCGCCCCGTACTGTGCGCCGGGACACTTCTCCGCCCACGCGATTGCGGCGTCCAGATCTGGAACCTCGACGACGAAGGTACCGTTCAGCTTCTCCTTGGTGTCAGCGAACGGGCCGTCCTGAACCTTGAGCGCGCCATCGCGCACCGAGACCGTGGTTGCCGCGGCGACGGGCTGCAGGATGTCCGCGGAGACCAAAACTCCGGCAGCATCGAGTGACTTCGCATAGGCGTCGAAGGCGGCGCGTCCCCACGCCATTGCCTCCTCGCCGATCTCGGCCTCTGTGGCCTCCTGGCTCATAACGAGTAGGGAATATCTCATGAACGTTCCTTTCGGTGATTTGATACTGACACCTTGATGACGAGCCGGGTAGCGCTCAATCGACATCCCGTAAGTTCCAAGGAGAAGTCGGTAGTCTTCTGCCGTGACTTCCCCGAAAACCGCCCGCTCTATCGTTGCGGCCGGGGGATTGCTGGTCATCGCACTGCTGACCAGCGGGTGCTCGACAATCGAAAACCTGACCGGACACCTCAACGGACTCACCGTCACCCCCAAGGTCGGCGACTGCTGGCGGGTGACCTACGCGGATGCAGCGCAGTCGGAGGACTGGGAGGGCACCGGCGCAGTGTCATGCGCAGCGAACCACGAGTCGTATACCTACGCGGTCACGAAACTCACCCAGAAATTTACCGGTAGCTGGTTGGACTCGCAGGGGAAACCGCGCAGCGATGTAGACAACGCCGCGTTTCACGCGTGCCTGGCCAGAGAGAAGGCGCTCCTCCCCGGGATCACCCCAAAGGAGGCACTGTTCTATCCCACCTACTACGTTCCTTCGATCGCGCAGTGGAACAACGGAGCCCGGTGGGTTCGCTGTGACATGACGCAGATCAAGGTGGGCACGGAGGTAGCGAAGCCCAGCCTCGAGCCACTGCCGGCAAAGTTCTCGGACCTGGTCCACCAGCTGACTGCGAACCCACAGAAGTTCGCACTCTGCGAGAACGATGTCTTCAACAACGGACCGGATGGCGATGCGACCACGTACGCAGACTGCACCAAACCCGCCGACTGGACGTTCGTCATCGAGCTGACCCTTCCCGGCAACGCGACCGCGCCCTATCCCGGCAAAGCACTCGTTGACAAAATGGGCGCCGCACAGTGCCTCGCGCAGGTTACTGCGGGTGGTCACGACGTTTTCGGTGAGACTCCGAGCAAGACCGACTGGGTGACGAATGGCGACCGCACGGTCGACTGCTGGCTGAACAACAACTAGGGTTTGGACCCATCATGATTCTTCGCCAGGCCGTGGATGCCGACCTCGACGCGATTCTTGCGATTCACAATGACGCGATCCTGCACTCGACCGCGCTGTGGACCGACACGGTAGTCGAGCGCGGCGACCGCGAGGAGTGGCTGGCGACGCGAACGGCAGCGGGCGACGCGGTATTGGTCGCGATCGAAAACGACGAGGTTGCGGGTTTCGCGTCGTATGCACAGTGGCGAGCGAGGTACGGCTATCGCAACACGGTCGAGGATTCGGTCTACATCGCGGCGCCGTATCAGGGGCGCGGAATCGGTCGTGCGCTACTCGTCGAACTGATTGAGCACGCACGCGGGGCCGGCCACCACGTCATGCTTGCCGACATCGAGAGCGGCAACGCGGCATCCATTCGTCTGCACGAGAGTCTCGGCTTTGTCGAGGCAGGGCGCCTGCGCGAGATCGGTACCAAGTTCGACCGCTGGCTCGACCTCACGATCCTGCAGCTAGACCTCTAGACCTGCGCCGGCGTGGTGGTTTGTTACCGATGTGACCTTCATCGACGGTGCATCGCTAACAAAACGAGGCACGGTCGCGCGTTAGTGCTTGGATGACGAGATGCCTGAGTTTGCGAAATCCACCGACGGAACCTCGATCGCGTACGACGTCGCAGGGAGCGGGCCAGCCCTGGTCATCACGGGTGGCGCATTCAACACGCGCCACTCCCCGGGCGAGCTGGTCGGTCTGCTCGCGCCCCACTTCACGGTCTATACCTGGGATCGCCGCGGTCGTGGCGACAGCGGAAACACCCTGCCGTATTCGATCGAGCGCGAGACGGATGACCTCGCTGCCGTGATCGCGGCGGCAGGCGGAACCGCGCTCGCGTATGGGCACTCGTCTGGTGCCATCCTGACCCTCGAGGCCGCCATGCGCGGCGCCGCGGTCACGAAGATTGCGGTCTACGAGCCGCCGTATGTTCCCGAAAATGTGGAAGCGATGGCGGGCGTACAACCGGCGCTCGACGCGGGCGATCCCGCACTAGCGGCGCTCACCTTTGTGAAGGGAACCGGCGCGGAGAACACCGACGGACTTACCCAGTCGCCGTGGTGGCCATCGATGGTCGCCATTGCCGGAACGCTGCCGCACGACCTGGCTCTGACCGGTGACGGGGTTGTGCCCACTGAACGGCTCGCGGGCATCCACGTGCCGCTGTTGGTGATGGACGGCGGGGCCAGTCCCCCGTGGGCAGCCAACGCCGCAATCGCGATCGAATCGGCGGTACCGAATGGTCGCAGGCGTAGTGTCGAGGGAGAGAACCACAACGTGGCGGCATCCTCGCTCGCTCCGGTTTTGGTCGAGTTCTTCAACTAGCGAAAGCCCACTTCTTCGACAAAAGAAAGCCTGGCGCGTTGTGACAAGTCCAAAACAGCAGCGACTCCGAATACCTCCTGAAGAAGGAGGAGACCGGATGTCCACCCGAGGATCAACCGCGATCGCCGAGCTCACGGCCAAAGCGTCACGTAAGCAGACGTGGGATACCGCGACTCCGCTGACACCGGTCGGCTACTACCCGAAGGCGGGACTTCTGCCCGGAGTCATCGAAGTGCGTGACCAGACCGGCAAATGGGACCGTCCCGCACAGACGCGCCAACTCATGCTCTCCGACGGCGGCTGGGTCATCGAACAGACCACCAACGTCGAGCCGTACGGATTTTTCGCCTACAACCTGACCGATTTCCAGAAGGTCTTCAAGCGCCTCGTCGATCACGCCCGCGCGGAGTGGACGTTCACCGAGGTCGAGGGCGGCACGACCATCCACTGGTCGTACACGTTCTTCCCGTTGAATTCCGTCGCGCGCCCGATTCTCGCGCTCATCATTTCGCTTCTGTGGGGCCCGTACATGAAGAAGGTTCTACCCAGGATCGTCGCCGAGGTCGAACGCCAGGCCGGCGTTGCCGAGGGAACCGCCCACCCTAACAAGTGGACTAGCTGCTAGGCACCCGCTGCACAGCCACGAATGCCGCGACCGATTACTCGTCGCGGCATTCGCTTTTATTGGGGGTAACTCTTAGGCGACTGCCTTCACAGAGGACTTCTTGAGAGGAGCCTTCTCCGCCGTGCCAGCCGGAACGACCTGGATCTTGCGAGCCTTGGCCTTCTCGGTGACGGGGATGGTGACGCTCAGCACACCGGCGTCATAGCTGGCGCTGATGTTCTCACGATCGACGGTGTCGCCGAGGGTGAGGCGGCGAACGAACGAACCGGTGCGGTTCTCGCGGGCGAGCCAGGCTCGACCCTCGGCGCTGGGTGCAACGCGCTCCGCACGAATGGTCAGGTACTGGCCGTCAACATCGAGGTCGACCGAGTTCGGGTCGATTCCCGGCAGGTCGGCGTTGAGTGTGTAGTGGTCGCCGTCGCGGTAGAGGTCGATCGGCATCTTGTAAAGAACAGACATGTTGGCTCCTTCACGTGGGCCGGGCGAACAACTCGCCGATTCACGTAGTTAAAATAGATGTGACAAAGTTGAGTCGAAGTAACTCAACTTCTTCAAATCTAGCACTCGACCCTGCAGAGTGCTAATGGTTTTGACCAAGTTCGCAGAGGGCGAACAGAACCCGCCAAGTTCGGCGTCGGCGGCCCACGGCATACTGATCGAATGGCGATCGAGGTGAGCGCGCGCGAGATCCTGCGGCTCCGCGAAGCCACCCAGCGCATCGATCCCGCGGGCACGGGCACCGTGGCCGAGACGGTGCGGCACCTCCTCGCGATCCAGGCTCAGGACTTCGCGAACGCGCTCTGGGCGGTCGGGCTACGCACGAAGCATTCAGCCCGGTCGGAGGTTCTCGCGTCGCTCGAGAGCGGAGAGGTCGTTCGCACGCTCCCGATGCGCGGCACGCTTCATTTCGTCGCCGCCGAAGACCTGCGCTGGATGCTCGCGCTCACTTCTGCGCGATCGCTGCAGGCGGCGAAGACTCGATTTGAGAACCTCGGCCTCGACGCGGCGACACTCGAGCGCGCGGCCGCGGTCACGCGCACCGGGCTCGCTGGCGTCGCCCTGAGCCGCGACGAGTTCATGAAGCTACTGGCGACACACGGCATCTCGACCGAGGGGCAGCGCGGGTACCACATCATCTACTACCTAACCCAGCTGAGCCTCGTGTGCTGGGGACCGCCATCCGGCACTCAGCAGGCGCTGGTACTTGTGGACGACTGGATTCCGGCGCAAAAACTACCGAGCCGGGATGAGTCGCTCGCGGGGTTCGCGCTGCGCTACTTCGCGAGCCACGGCCCCGCGACCGAACGCGACTTTGCCTGGTGGACCAAGCTCACGCTGGCCGATGTCCGAGAGGCCATGGCGTCGTGCGGCGACGCCCTCACCGAGCTCACGCGGGGCGGCACGAGCCACTGGATCGCGACGACGGAGCTGGATGCGGCGGCCGGGGGCAAGCTGAGCACTGCTGTTCACGCGCTGCCCGGTTTCGACGAATACCTGCTCGGGTACCAGGATCGGCTGCTGCAGCTCGCCGCCGAGCACTCCCAGCGGATCGTCCCCGGCAACAACGGCATTTTCCTGCCGCTGATCACGGCCAAGGGTCGGGTCATCGGCACCTGGCGTCGCACGGCGAAATCGAAGACCAACGCCATCGAGCCGGAGCACTTCGAGCAGGCAACCGCCGCCGAGCATACGAGCTTCGCCAAGGCAGCGAAGGCCTACTCCCGATTCACCCAGGGCTAGGCGTGCGTCCGGCTAAACGATGGCCGAGAAGTCCGTCGGCGTCATCAACACCGAATCAATGTGGTCGACGATCTCGCCATTGACGAGCGACTTCGCCTTGGCATCGATCCAGTCTGGGTCCGCCACAAAAGCACTCCAGCTCGCCTTCGGGTCGCCGGTGTGCCGTACCACGTAAATGAGGGTGTCCGGCCGATCGGTGGCGGTCCAGTAGCCGAGGCTCTCGATCCCGTGCCGTTCCAGTAGCGCGACCGTGTGGTCGCGGAACCGGGTGACGACATCGTCGAGGCGGCCGGGCGTTGCGGTATACGTGCGCAGTTCAAAGGTCATGCTGATCCAACCGAAGCGACGGACTCCGGATTCCCTAGGGCCCTGTGCCTATGGAAGGACGGGCGGCCAGACGCCGATAATGAGCGCCATGATGAGCACCGTCACGAGTTCGTGCGAGATGTTCAGGATCGTTAGGCCACTCGGACGGCGGTCGAATGCATCATGAGTGACGAACCGCGCCGCGGTGAAACCCGCCCACAGGATGGCGCCCGTAGCGAGAGCGTTGAGCAGGAAGCTGCCGTGGTAAAAGTACTGGGACAGGTAGACGGCGCCCGCAAGTACCCACGCGGTCACGAAGCTGACGAGGACGGTCACGACAATCGGAACCACCGCATCGGAGGCCTTGCCACTGGGCTTTACGCCCGTGGCCTTCATCCAATAGTTGCCGAAAACCTTCGGCGTGTACCAGATCGACCCGACGACCATTGTTGACAGGGTTGCGGCGATAACCGCCAGATAGTTGATGTGGGGGAGCACGATCATCCTCTCGTTGCCGCTCAATTCAAGCGTTCACCGAATACTAGTAACCCGCGAAGCGTTACCGTTGAAGCATGACCTCAGTTCCGAACATCACTCTCAATAACGGCGTCGAGATTCCGCAGCTCGGATTTGGCGTATTTCAGATTCCGCCGGCGGAAACGAAGGCGGCGACGCTGACCGCGTTCGAGGTCGGCTATCGCCACATCGATACCGCGGAGATGTACCGAAATGAGGAGGGTGTAGGCGCGGCCGTGCGCGAATCCGGGCTCAAGCGCGAAGATATCTTCGTCACGAGCAAGCTCAACAACTCTTTCCACGCGCACGATGCGGCCATGAAGGCCTTCGATGAGACGCTGGCGACTCTGGACATCGGATACCTGGATCTGTTCCTCATCCACTGGCCCCTGCCCGCTGTCGGCGACTTCGTCGAGACGTGGAAAGCGATGATCGAGATGCAGACCACCGGCAAGGTGCGGGCGATCGGTGTGTCCAACTTCCAGCCTGCGCACATCCGACGGCTCCTCGACCAGACGGACCATATCCCGTCCGTGAACCAAATCGAAGTGCATCCCTACCTAACGCAGGATGACGTGCGTGCGTTCGACTTCGACAACGGGATCGCGACCGAGGCCTGGTCGCCGATTGCGCAGGGCGAGGTTCTGGGTGACCCCGTGCTGGTCGCGATCGCGGATCGCCTGGGCAAGACGACCGCGCAGGTCACGCTCCGTTGGCACATCCAGCGCGGCGACATTGTGTTCCCGAAGTCGGTGAGGCGCGACCGAATGGTTGAGAACTTTGAAATCTTCGATTTCGAGCTAACGCCCGAGGATCTCGCAGCCATCAGCGCGCTCAACCGCGACTACCGCACGGGGCCAGACCCCGACCTCAACAACTGGGTGCCAACCAGCTAGCGGTGCACTGCTAGACGAGGGTGGTGAGCGCGTCGAGCAACGGCACCTGGCCATTGACCAGCCGCCAGCGCGCGTCGGCCACGGTCATCCATTCGGCGCGGTCGATCTCGGGAAACTCCCGAATCGTGCCGGACTTCGGCGGCCACTCGACGGGGAACGTGTTGCTGTGCACCTCGTCGACCTCGAAATCGGACTCGGCGGCGAATGCCGTTACGACTTTGCCCGACGCCTGACGAAACTCGCCGAGCTTTACGTAGTCAAGATCTGGTGCGGGCGTGCCAATCTCTTCGGCAAATTCTCGTTTGGCCGCGAGCAGCGGATCCTCGTCGGGTAGGTACTCACCCTTTGGAATCGACCAGGCCGCGGCATCCTTTCGGGCCCAGAACGGGCCGCCCATGTGGGCGATATATACCTCTAGGCCGGCCTCTAGGCCGGCCTCGAGGCCGGCTTCGCGGCGGCGCCAGAGCAGGATGCCCGCGCTGGATTTGTAACCAGCAGCCGCCACGATCAGTGCCCGACGGGCGCGGGAGCTCCGGGCTCGAGCGCCGGCGTGCGAACGAAGAACGCAGCGGGGATGGCGAGCACCGAAATGATTGCTGCGGTCAGGAACGCGTAGTGGACGCCGAGAGCGGTGGAGGCCACGGTCGCCGGACCCGTCGCGACGGGATGGATCTGGTACGCCGACAGGATCGTGACCAGCAGTGCTGTTCCGGCCGCACCGGCCACCTGCTGCACTGTTCCGACGATCGCGCTGCCGTGCGAGTACAGGTTTTCCGGAAGAGATCCGAGGCTCGCCGTGAACAGCGGCGTGAACAGAAACGCGAGGCCAACGCTGAGGGCGAGATAGGCAACGAAGATCCACCACACCGAGGTGTGTGCGTCGACCATCGTCATACACCACAGCGTCACGCTGGTCAGGATGGCACCCGTCGTCAGGATTCCGGTTGGTCCGTGGCGATCGTAGAACCGCCCGACGAATGGAGCGAGGAAGCCCATGAGCAGTCCACCCGGCAGAAGCAGGAGCCCGGTGGCTAGCACCCTCAGGTGCAGCACCGACTCGAGGAAGATCGGCAGCACAATGATGGTGCCAAAGAACGCCATCATGCTGATCACAAACATCACGATCGACAGCGTGAAGGTGCGCGACTTGAAGGTGCGCAGGTCGAGCAGCGCGCCATCGCGTTTCTGCAGGGGCAGCTGGCGCAGGATGAACAGTGCGATGCCAACGATTCCGACACCGAGCGGCAGCCACCCGGTGAGCGAGATAGTCGACGCCGTTGCAGTGCCCAGGTTGCTGATGCCGTAGACCAGCCCGCCAAAACCTAGAGCCGACAGGATGACCGATAGCACATCAAACTTGGTGCGCCGGGGCGTCGTGACGTTCCTCACGCGGATGCCGCCGACAAGAAGCGCTGCAACCGCGATCGGCAGAACGAGGATGAAGAGCCAGCGCCACTCATTGTTGAAGGTGTTGAGAATTAGGCCAGAGATCGATGGTCCAAGAGCGGGCGCGACCGAGATGACGATGGAAATGTTTCCCATGGTGCGGCCGCGAGTCGCCGCCGGGACGAGCTCCATGATCGTCGTAATCAGTAGCGGGAACATGATCGCGGTACCGCACGCCTGCACGACCCTCGCCACCAGCAGCACCTCGAAGCCTGGAGCGACAGCAGCGAGCAGCGTGCCCGCGCTGAAGAAGGACATCGCCGCGATGAAGATGGGACGGGTGTTGAAGCGCTGAAGCAGAAACCCCGTGATCGGGATGACGACAGCCATCGTCAGCATGAACGCTGCGCTCAGCCACTGGGCTGCGCTCGCATCGATCTTCAGCTGAATGATGAACTGCGGAATCGCGACCCCGATGATGGTCTCGTTCAGGATGACGACGAACGTCGACACAGTAAGGATCGCGATGACGAGGCGGTTGCGCGCGCTGTTATCGACAGGTGCCGAGGCGTCACTCGCGTTTGTCGCGGTCGTGAGCTGAGCGGTGTCAGACATGGCAATCCCCGGTGAATTTGTGGTTGGTGGTTTTTTCAATCCAGTCGCACGAGCGTGCAGTTCTATCTAAAGCGTGCAGTTCTATCTAAAGCGCTATTCGAGTCTGCCCTATTCCCCCGACATCAAAGAATGCGAAGAGGCGAATAATGGGGAGGTGACGATCACTCTGATTACCGGTGCCAACAAGGGTTTGGGTTTCGAGGCCGCGCGACGGCTCATCGCCGAAGGCCACTCCGTCTACGTCGGTTCGCGCGACGCCAAGCGCGGCCGCGCCGCAGCCGAATCGATTGGGGGTCGGTTTCTGCAACTGGACGTCACGAGCGACGATTCCGTCAACGCGGCGGCCGCGGACATCCGACGGCGCGATGGTCGACTCGACGTGCTCGTCAACAACGCCGGAATCTCTGGTGGCCGCGCCAATCCGATGGAGGTCACGGCGGACGACCTCGAGCTCGTCTATTCGACCAACGTCTTCGGGCTTGTGCGAGTGACTCACGCGATGCTTCCCTTGCTCCTCGAGTCCGAGGAACCGGTAATCGTGAATGTAGCGAGCGGAATGGGGTCGATCGGTGCCGTGACCGACAAGTCCCGGATCGAGTCCGGGTGGCCGTCGATCGCCTACAGCTCGTCGAAGTCTGCAGTCACAATGCTGACGGTGCAGTATGCGAAAGCCTTCCCGGAGATTCGCATTAACGTGGTTGACCCCGGCTACACCGCAACGGACTTCAACGGCAATCGCGGTCATCAGTCCATCACCGAGGGAACGGATGCCATCGTCACCCTCGCGACTATCAACTCTGACGGACCGACGGGCACCTTTCAGGACCGCAACGGCACCATGCCCTGGTAGGCATTCGACACCAGTCCTGTAACACTGAAAGGACTATGACCGAGACTTCAGACCACCGAGCCCTGTTCATCCTCGCCGACGACCACAGAGACAGCCTTGAGAAAGAGCTGTACAAGCTCACCGCGCCGCCCACCGCGCCGCAGGCTGCTCGCATTCGGGCCGACAAGCTGCTCGTGTACAAGGCGTTGGTGGACGCAACGAGGCGGCTCCCGGATGCGGCTCGGGCGGGCATCCTGATCGACGAGGAGTACGGCGCGGATGTCGCCGCGCTCGCAGCAAAGTCCGATGGCCTCATCAATCTGTCGATGCCGCTCGAGGCGAGCGGGAAGGAGTGGTTCGAGTTTGCGTACGGCGACGACTGGAAGACTCACGCCGGATACTTCGCCACGGACCACGCGAAGGTGCTGATCCGCGACAACCCCGCCCTCTCAGTTCCGGACCGGTTGCAGCAGGCGGAACGACTCAAGGTCGTGTCCGCGTGGGCGGCCGAAACACGGCACCACCTCATCGTGGAGTTGCTGGTTCCCGCGACCGACGACGATCTGAAGTCAGTGGGCAGGGACCAGAAACGCTACGACGACGAGCTGCGCCCAGGGCTCACACTCGACGTGATCGGATTTCTGCAGGATCACGGCGCCGATCCGGCCCTCTGGAAGATCGAGGGCATGGACACGACGAAGGATGCCGCAGCAGTCGCCGAGATTGCCAAACGCGGCGGTCGCACGGCCGACTGCATCATTCTGGGACGGCATGCATCCAAGACGGATCTCGATCACTGGCTGGACATTGCCGCACCGCTGCCGGGATATGTGGGCTTCGCGATTGGTCGCAGCATCTGGTGGGATCCTCTGGCTTCGCACCTCGCCGGCACCATCGGCACTGATGCGGCACAACACCAGATCGCCGAAAACTACCTGTACTTCGCCCACGCCTACCTGAACGCGCGGGCGGCCGC
>JADGOT010000161.1 GCA_017882805.1 Glaciihabitans sp.
GTCGTCGGCCAGGGCTACGTCGGGTTGCCACTTGCGATGCGTGCGGTCGAGGTGGGGTACGACGTGGTGGGTTACGACGTCGACGTCGACCGAGTCAAGGCCCTCGCGGCCGGTGAGTCCTACGTCGAAGACGTCTCCTCAGCTGAACTGGACGCTGCCATCAAGTCTGGTCGCTACCGCGCGGATGACAGCGCCAGGGCCTGTGCCGGCTTCGACATTGCGGTCATTACGGTCCCCACTCCGCTGCGGGAGGGCAACCCCGACCTGTCCTACATCGAAGAGTCCGCTCGGTCACTGGCGCGGTACCTGCGCCCGGGCGCCACAGTGATCCTGGAGTCGACCACCTATCCCGGCACGACGGAGGAGCTCGTCGGGCCGCTCCTTGAGGAAGGCTCTGGCCTGATCGCTGGAGCAGAGTTTCATCTCGGCTACAGCCCAGAGCGGATCGATCCCGGGAACCCGGTGTGGCACTTTGCGAATACGCCAAAGGTCGTCTCCGGTATCGACTCGGCCTCACTGAACTCGGTCAAAGGCTTCTATGACTCGATCGTGGAGGTCACAGTTCCGCTGCCGTCGTGCAAGGAAGCCGAACTCACTAAGCTGTTGGAAAACACATTCCGGCACGTCAATGTCGCACTGGTCAATGAGCTGGCGATGTTTGCCCACGACCTTGGTATAGATGTTTGGGCGTCCATTGATGCAGCCACCACTAAACCGTTCGGCTACATGCGATTCACTCCCGGTCCGGGGGTAGGTGGCCACTGCCTGCCCATCGACCCGTCATACCTGTCGTGGAGGGTCAAGCGGTCACTTGGCCGAAGCTTCCGTTTTGTTGAGCTCGCTAATGACGTCAATGACCACATGCCCGATTACGTCGTGCGTCGGCTCGTCGTCGCACTTAACCGGGAGAAGCGGGCTATCAATGGCTCACGCATCCTACTGCTTGGCTTGGCATACAAGAAGAACACTGGGGACGCGAGGGAGTCGCCGGCCTTGCGAGTTGCTGAATTGTTGCTGGACATGGGTGCCGACGTCCGAGCCGCTGATCCGCATGTCACGAATGGCCACGTACCGGTAGCCGTAAAACGGGTCGCTGCCACTGCTAAGGAGATTGCCGAGTCGGACGCCGTCGTACTGCTCGCCGATCACGACGAGTTCGACTTGGAATTGCTGAGGTCATCAGGCTGTCTCGTGCTCGACACCCGTCATCGCCTGCACGGTAAGTCGATCGAAACGCTGTAATAGGAGTGAGCCGATGCACATGGAGGTGTTCTGCATGGTTGGCCGCGGGTCCATGGGCCTCGTCTCGTTTCGGCTGTGGCGCCAACAGCACAATGCTTCGAGTTTTCCCTGGTTGATTGACCAGTAGAGTGATCGCATGCGTATAGGTCTCGTGGCATCCGTGGCGCGCACCATCGACGCGTTCTTCGGCGACTGGATCGCGAATTGGGAGGCGTGCGGCCACGAGGTGTTCACCGCGGCATTGGGACCATCCATTTCGTCCCAAAGGCACTTTTGTTGCGACACGCTCACGCAAAATCCTCGGCCGCGAAATCTCCGAGCGATCCCCGACCTTCGACATTGGGCTGACCGCCAGGATCTCGATGTAGTCATAACAAACACCGCCACAGCGAGCGCCGTAGCCCGTCTGGCGTCGGCCCATGCAGTTCCCTGCATCTACTTCTGTCATGGCCTTCATTGGCCTGATCCGGGGCGGAGCTTGTCAGGGCCTCTCTACAGGATGCTCGAGCGAACCCTCACTCCATTCACGGCGGGCGTCATAACTATCAACAGAGACGATGAGCGATGGTTCGAGCGATCACGCGTACCAGTTCTCCGGCTGCCCGCGGGAGTTGGATTGGACACCGGTTCGTGGGCGCAGGTGCGCGAAGCGCGCGCTGCTGCCCAGGAGCAGAAGGTTGACGACCACCGGCCGCTGCGACTGCTCGGAATCGGATCGCTGACCCGGCGGAAGCGACCGAGCGACCTGGTACGCGTGGCGACGGTCCTCTCGGCCATGGGCCATGACCTCGACCTAACGATCCTTGGCGATGGACCGCTCGAAGCAGAATTGCGGGATATGTCCCGGACGGCACCGTTCCCGGTGAGGGTGCTCGGTTTCGGCGATCCTCGACCTCAGTACGCAAACGCGGACGTACTCGTTCACACGGCAAGCTGGGAGGGGCTACCCCGAGTCCTTCTGGAGGCCGCCGCCGTCGGGCTGCCCTCAGTTGCGTGGGACGTGAAAGGTTGCCGAGACGCGCCCGCGGTCTCACTTGCGGGCCGGCCCGGCGACTACCGCGCGATGGCCGACGCGATCTTGAAACTGACGCTCGGTCGCCTTGAGTATCGTCTGATCGATCTTGCCACATTGGATTTCTTGCCTTGCTGGCAGAACGCAAATAGGTTCGTTGAACGTGTCATCTCGGATTGAGCCAGTAGTCATCGCTGACGTACTTTTCGTCACGACGAAAAGCGTTCGCGACCCGCTGATTGCGAAGCAGCATCTTGACGTTCTGAGGAGAACCAATCGACGTCTGACCGTGTTCTCCATCGAAACATCCTCCGAGATGCTGCTCGATGGTGCCATCGATGCTCGACCGACCATTTGGGACGGTGTGAGTCGCCGGAGTTACTGGACAGCCGTTCTTCGACAGGGATTCAAGGTGGCCCAGTTCGCCCGCCGCTGCCAATCAACGACATTTGTTTGGTATCGGGCCGTTCATTCCACGTTGGGATTCGCAATGCTTCGCGTTTACGGCCGCTCTGGCTGCGTACGCCATGTATTCGATCCCCGCGGCGTTGCGTCCCTTGAGACCAGGCGCGGCGAGCGGGTCCTTGCCGCGGCCGAGAGTTGGACCATGCGGCGAGCCGATCTGACGATTGTGACGATCCCGACGATGGCAGCTTGGGCAATCAGCAGCGGCGCGAAGCGCGTCGAACTCCTTCGCAATGTTGGAGTTGGGTTGGAGGTTCAACTACCCCCCGGATGGTCTGTTGGCCAGCGCCTCAACGTCGCATACGTCGCCTCGACCGAGGGGTGGCACGCGCTCGACGCATGTGCGCAGTGGATCGCGGTTTTGCGCCAGCATTTCGCCGCCGCCGGAGTTCACGCGTCCGCGTTCATTCGCGGACAGATGGACGCGGATCGTCTCGCTACCGTCGCAGCGACATTTGATCACACGGAGTTCGACGTGCCTCTCGAGGAAATGGAACCGCGACTCTCGCGGTGCCATGTGGGCCTTAGCATGATTCTCCCTACACCGGCAAAGCTGATCGCTGCCTCGCCGGTAAAGGTATCCGACTACCTGAGTGTAGGACTCGTGCCGTTCTGCAATGAGGAGCTGCCGGGGCATCAGTTCCTCTCGGAAAATGGACAGGTTGGCATCCTGGTGCCCTTGTACCCCCAGCACGCTGGACCACAAGACCTCGCACACGCGCTGGATGAACTGCAGAGGCTTCTCCTCCGATCGACGACACCCGATCGTGAAAAGCACCGAGCGGCGGGGACAGCGGTCGCGGTCGACAAGGCTTTGGAGGAACTCGCATGACCTCCACGATCCCTTCGCGCGTTCGGGTCGGCGGCAGCGGCAGATCAGTCGGATTTCCTACCATCTATGCGGCCCTCGCGGTCGCATCGATTCTCGCTCCGGAGAGCGAACTCGTCCTTGCCGGATGGGTGTGCCTGTCGGTCGTGGTAGTCCTGTGGATGCGCAGCTACGTACTCATGGGAATCTTGCCGGTCTTCGCGGCCATCGGTCCCTTTCGCTTGCTCACCCTGCCTTCCTTGTGGTTGCTTCTGGGGGGAACGTGGTTCGTATGCGCGTTGCGGTTGACCCTTTCCGCTGAGCTTCGACGGAAGGTGCTGGTGTGGCGCACCTGCGCAGTCGTTGGGCTCGCCGCCCTGGTGAGCGCGTACGGCGCCGTCGTCGCGAGCACGCGGGCGGAGCAATGGATAGCGGGGGAATGGGCCTGCCTCTTTCTTCTCATCGGGCTTGTACCCTTCGTGGCCGTCGATGCGGCTCGCGCATTGAGCTCGTGCCGAGCGTGGTTCGCTGCGGGTCTGCTGCTTCTCGTCGTCCTCATCAGCACGAGTGCATCAAGTTCTGTCGACAAGGTTGGAGATGCTTTCGCCGTTTCGCGACATGTCGAGACCCTTGCCGGAGGCTCGAATTACGCGGCGATCATTCTCGTGGTTGCGATCGCTGGATGTCTGGGGCTTGCCCACTCAGATCGGCGCTTTGGTTGGATGGCGCTCGCTTCGGCAGCGGTCGGCGCGCCAGTCGTCGTCGGGCTGGCCTCCAGATCGGCGTCTCTCGCAATCTGCGCGGCGTTCATCGCCGCGGTTCTGACGACAGGTGGCCCGAATTCTGAGCGACGACGCATTCCGACGTCCGTGCTCGTCGGGCTGACTGGGGGCGCATTCCTGCTCGCGTTCGGGCAGAGCGGTGCACTCCTGACTGAGCGTCTTTCGGGGTCGGTGGGCGACTCTGGCCGGATCGGCATCTACGGCGCTACGTGGGCACTCATCGAGCGGCACCCTCTGACTGGCGTTGGCGCAGGAAGACTTCACAGTTTCGTCGTGACGGGGAACGGCTGGCCGGTCTACTACTCTCACGACTACATCTTGAGTGCCTTCGCGGCGTTCGGCATACCCGTCGGTCTTCTCGTACTTGTGGCGACCTTGCCGAGCAAGAGGGCATTGTTTTCGACCAC
>JADGOT010000162.1 GCA_017882805.1 Glaciihabitans sp.
AACGCTTCCGCCGCGTCCACCACGGCGTCTACCAACTCGCGAGAGACCCCAGGCGCTCCACCAGTTGAGCGGCTTACCCATCAGAAGTCCCGGACCGCCTGCCGTCAGGCGAGAGCACGCTCGCCCATCCGACACATCCCAGGACAGGGCTAGGAGTCGCTGCCACGAGCAGAGCAGAGCGTCGGTTGACGCGTATAGGTGGTGATCCGAGGCAGCTCGGCCTGAGCCTGTTAACTCGCGCTCCCGGACAGGATCGGGGCGTCGCGCCTGAACCCCCAGATCGTGCAGTAGACGCCGAGGAAGAGCTCCCACGCGAACTCCGGGATGGTCGCGATGCTTTGCAGGCCGCGCAGGGTGCTGCTCGGATCGTTCCCGCTGAAAATGATTGCCGTCCCGGTCGCGATGAGCAGCGGCCCGCCTACAAGTCCGAGCCACGTCATCCGCCGCGGCACGAGTTTCGTGCGGTACATCATGTAACCGAGAATCAATCCGTTGCCCCAGCCGACGACCCAGCCCGGCCCCAGTAGGAACGTCCAGTCCTTGATCGCGGCGAGCGTGTACGCGACCGTGCCTTCGGCCGCGCCTGCAGTCTCTTGGTGCAAGGTGGCGATTCCGAGCATCGCGACGATGCCGACGAGGATGAACGTGCACTCGAAGATCCTCGCCGTCACGTAACCGATCGATAGCTCCTCGAACTGCCGTCTCATGATCGGGACGATTACGACGGCGGTGCCGATGTTCGCGATGATCAGCAGCAGCTCCAACAGCGCGCCGAGGTAGATCTGGTTGACGTTCCCCGAGCCCGCGACAAAACCGACTGGATGACGGAGCGCCGGCTCGTACAGCAGCAGCGCCGGGATCGACGTGATGAACGTGATGAGGTAGAGCACGCCGAACCAACGCGCCCTCTTCTGATCCAGAGACACCTCTAAAACCCCTTTCCCCCTACGACGGTCACGCGGCCTATCCGCGCCACCGCGATGGCGTAGGTCTCGAGCCTATTTATTGCAGACGCAACTTGCTATGAACGCACTATCCATCTTTCAAACTCGGGTTCGCGACTCAGGCGTTATTCGCGAACACTCGCCCAGAGTGCCGTGCCACTGCCGGGTCTCGCTCGTCAACTCCTCCAGGGTTTCCTGAACCCCCTCCTCGCATGGCTGACGCGCTCAGCGCTGTAGGCTACTTAGCTCGACGTGGGCTGGACGACGCGGTAGCTTCTGTATCCGATGGGTCTAAGGAAGACTTGCGGACAGGACGAGCGCGGAAGGTTCTCCGCTGCCCACGGCTGCGGTAGGACCACGTGGTTCTTGGCTGCCCCGCCCCACGGGCCAGGAGGCTGGCCTAAAGAGGCGTCCCGCAGAGGCGGGTGGGAGTGGTGGAAAGCTGGAGACAGTGTGGTCCGGGCGAATTGTCCCGACTGCACCTCGAAGCGTAAGAAGCGTGATGAGGAGAACAAACAGGAGAAGGAGCGCGCCCTAAAGGCGGAGGAAGAGCAGATTCGCGCAAGTCTGAAGACGGACGAAGGATGCCTCCGTTACCTCGAAGATGCGCGGAGGCCCGGCGGGTATTTCGGTGAGGAACACGATAGGTTCGCCCCGACGCATTTTGAGCGTCTTCGAATTGCTCTTAAGTACGTGTTCACGCAAGTTGCTCGGGGCAATCGCGTTTTTGATCACGATCTTCTTGACCTTTATCTCCACTCAATCGTGCATTCCAAGATCAAGGAGCACGATGCCTATGAGCACACCCAACCACCCAAAGTGAGGGAGAAGGATGCGGCTTGGATTGAGATGCGACAGCTTATCCAGAAGCTCATTGGGGGGCTTCCTCCCGACGCGGTTCAGCCGTGGCCCGATCACCTTCAGTCGTTCAGCGACCCCGGTAGTGGCCTCCAGGATGAGAATATCTACGAGACGTTTCACCGCGAGGCGATATCGGAGGCGCGTGCATTCGTTATGACGGTCGCCTCGCGGAAGAAGTAGCGGCCTGACCTCGGGCTCCGACCAGCCCAGGGTCTTGGAGCGTCGACTATCGGACTAATCAGCCGCAGTCATCCGCAAGCCGCCATCTACGGCTGAGTCCCACCCGGGCCTTGTGCTCGGCTGGATCAAGCTACATTCCTGAACGCTCGGAAAGAGGTCGCTACGAGAACGCCTTCTTCGTCTTCTGCGATTCATCCACGGCGAACTCGATCATCCTGACGTTCTCGGTGGTCGGCGCGCCTTCCCCGAGCTCGTGGATGCACTCTGTCAGCGCCTCCATATGAACGTTCGCCAGAGCGAACCGGAGCTTAGTAGCCTTCTCGGCTGTCAGATCGGCTGCGAGGTACGCGTCCCTGTTGGCCTGGCTGGTGCCCATCCCGAAACGGTCGCACATGTCCAGGTAGGAGGCCAGGTCCGGCTTGGTGAGGTGCGGGTGATCGGCCATGTATTGCAACAGGTCGACGTTGTGCTGGATGCGGGTTGCGGTGTCGTTGTCCGCGGACACACCAGCGAAGGTATAGACGCTCGGCTTGGGGTGGGCTTTGCGATGGAAGATGCTCATGGCGTTGCTCCGATCTGAACCGCTCGGGGTTTCATGCAGGCTGTTTGGTTTGGGTCTCTGAACCGCTCCGGGTGACCTGACCCCGTTTGTTGGTCCACTTTTTATGTTAGTGAGATAGCCGGCGGCGCGTAGTCAGCGAGCGAGAATCCCGGCCAGCAGATCACCTCCGGTGCCGGTGGACGTCCACCAAGCGAGCTGTGCGGTCGCAAGTGGTTGTATTGGCGCCGCCACTCCTCGATCAGGATCTCTGCCTCTCTGAGCGTGAAGAAGAGCTCGCCGTTCAGCAGCTCGTCGCGCAGTTTGCCGTTAAAAGACTCGATGTAGCCGTTCTCCCACGGTGAGGCCGGCTCGATGAACAGAGTCGAGACACCCAGATCGGCAAGCCAGCTGCGTACCGCCAGGGCCCACGGCTCTATCCTGTTCGCAGCTGCGGCGAGAGTTCCGTGGCGTTCGTTTGACCGGAGTCGACTCGAGTGGGGAGGGGTTTAGTCGAGTGACACACCAACGCAAGATCTATCTCATTGTCGGCGCAATCGCCTTGATCAGCGTATTGATGGCGCTCTTCTTGCGGATGGGGACCGGCTCCGGGGGTAGCGGGGGGCCTCTGATTCCGGGAACGACGTAAAGACCCGCCGCTAACGCTCAGGCGTCATTCCCGCATACTGGCCCAGCCGACGAATGCCTTGCCACACCGCGCTCCTGAAGGTCTCTTTCGTCGACGCGAGCGGTACGACACGCGATCTACAGGTTGTCTCGAAGTGCGTGACAGCCCGGACTGACGCAGGACCCGAG
>JADGOT010000163.1 GCA_017882805.1 Glaciihabitans sp.
GCGAACGCCCGGGTGGAGCGCTATGTCCCGCAGGCCGACCTACTACCCCGGTGCGCGGCGGTCATCCACCACGGTGGTGCCGGCACCATGTACGGCTCGCTCGTCCACGGCCTGGCGCAGGTGGTGCTGCCCCAGGGCGCGGACAACTTCGTCAACGGCGGACTCCTGGCCACCCGCGGTGCCGGACTGAGCATCGGGCCCGAGCAACTCACCCCAGCGGCCGTGCGGGACGCGGTGCGCTCGGTGTTGACCGATCCCTGCTATCGCGACACGGCCCTCCAACTCGGAGAGGAGATCGCCGCGCTCTCCGATCCGGCAAACGTGGCGCGCGGACTGCGCGACCGCTTTGGCGACCGTGGAACGAAAGGAGGGAGTCGTTGACACCAACGAACGACTGGGACGCCGCGTACACCGCGAACACGCCGCCACCGTGGGACATCGGCCGTCCGCAACCGGCGTTCGTTCGTCTGGCCGAGCGCGGTCGCCTTCGCGGCCGACTGCTGGATGCTGGCTGCGGCACCGGCGAGCACACCCTCCTCGCGGCGGCCCATGGCGCCGAGGCGGTCGGCGTCGACATCTCCGCACCGGCCATCGAGCACGCGCGTCGCAAAGCGGCGGAGCGTGGCATCCCGGCCCGGTTCGAAGTCGCCGACGCCCTCGCGCTCCGGCTCGACCTGATCTTCGACACCGCTATCGACAGCGGGCTCTTCCACGTGTTCGACGACGCCCTGCGTGCTGCCTACGTGGCGAGCCTGCGATCGGTGCTGCGTTCCGGGGGCTACTACCACCTGATGTGCTTCAGCGATCGCCAACCCGGGGGCTGGGGTCCGCGCCGCATTCACCAGCACGAGATCATCGCGGCCTTCCGTGACGGCTGGGCAATCGAACACATCGCGGCCGACGCGTTCGAACTCAACCCCGGACCGGAAACACCAACCGCCCTGGCCTGGCGGGCCACAATCCTTCGGCAGTGACATCGAGCCAACACCCACAGGCGCGTCGAGCGAACGCTCATCCCACCACGGGTCGTTCGACGCGACCCGGAACACCGCGAGCCGATAAACGCGGTCATGCGCAGAACATCACCTGCGCGCATCTCCGTCGATCTCGCGCAGCCTGGCGGGCAGAGATCTCCGTCCAGATGAGTCGGCATGTCGGGCGGAGGCATGCGACGCACCATGGCTGCCCTACGAGCGATATTTCTGCGACGATCAATGGATGTCTAACTCGCCGCCGGCCGGTTTCACCACGGAGATCCTCGGACGTACGGTGGTCGTGCGCGTTGGAACGAAGTCCCAGACGGTAAATGGGTGCACGCCTCGAGGGGTTGTGGGCGAAAGCCACGGTCGGCCGTAAGCAGCATGTCCTCCTGCCGATGGATCACGATCGCCGCCACGCTAGCCCGCCGACGATGCGGCGCGCAACAGGCACCTCGCCGGTTGCCGTGCCGCTGTCGAACAAGCCACCGACCGCTACCCCTCATCTTCGATGAACCCGACTACGGCCACGCGCCAGAGCCGTACATAGGCGCGCGGCGGAGTGACAGCCTCCGCGTGCAGATCGAGACCCATTGCGCAGCGGATTCGACAAAGATCAGATAGCTTGATCGCTATGCTTCAAGCGGAACTCCACGGGAAGGTTTCATCGCAATCCTCCCAACTGGATGACGCTCGACTCGAAGACACGCTGACTTCCGCTGTGTTCGGAACGCTGCAGTATCTGCCGAGGGCGCTCGCGCTGAGAGCAGTGCTAGCTGGATCATTTGGCGATCTCGACTGGTCCCCCGAGGATTGCGCGAGTGCGCGCTTTGTCTTCTGGCCTACGTTCGGGGGACGGCACTGAACCTGACGTCGTATTGCTCGTCGGCGACCGTCTCATCGTGATTGAAGCGAAGTACGGCTCAGGCTTTGGCGAACGCCAGCTCCACCGCGAATGGGCGGGAGCGGTCAAAATGGCCGCTGCTCGCGGGTTAGCCAGGGTGCTCATGCTGACAGTGACCAAGGGATTGCACGGAGAGCCGCCCGAAGTGACTTCGTTGCGGAAGGACCTTGATCTCGGGCGGGCTATCGCACACATGTCGTGGCAACAGATCGGTCTCGTCCTAGACGACCTGACCTTCCCTAGCCCTGAGGCGACCGAGCTTCGAAACGATGTGCTCTCGATGATGGAGAAACGAGGAGTCCGACACGTGTACACAGGCATTGAGGAAGAGGATTGGTGGCTGGTCAGCGCCGCCCAAATCGTCGCTCGAAAGCGGGTCTACCCGCAGATCGCTGCCCTTGCCCGCGAGCTCCAAGAGACCCTCGTACCTGACGGACTTCGCTGGGGCGTAAGCGAGGACAAGGTCGTGCACTACCACTCGTTCTCGTTGAACGCGCCGGCAAGTTGGGCGCGAAGCTACTTGCAGCTCCCTCTGTGGCCGACCGATTTTGCGACTCAAGGGCGAGGAAAGAGCTGGTGGGCGACATTCCACGTGCTATTCGACTTTCTCAACGCCGAGGTCTCGATCGGGTACCTCACAAGGCCGCAGAACGTAACAGACTCGAAGCACGCGTGGATTCCAGTCGCGGGGAAGCTTCTTTCGTCAATCCAAGACCTGCCTGATGAATGGGTCCTATCGAGTTCTCACGGCAACTACGCGGAGGTGAAGATCAGCAGACATCCCCGCCACTGGATGCAAGCAGAACTTGAGGCGGAGCTTGCCGTCCCTTTTTGCGAGCTCGTCATCGAGCGGCGCCTGACATTGCACGAATTCACCGGCGGACAGCAAGCTCGAGAGCTGATCTTGGAGGCTGTCGCGATCGTGCGACAACGAGCTGACCTCCTGCCGGCGCCCGCGCGTAAGGCGGACTCAGCCGTGCATACCTCGGAAGGCGAAGTGGCGGACGATGGAGCACTGTCTACCGCAGAGACCGAGGCAGCGGAAGCCTCCGCGGAGCGCTCGCTCGACGCTTAGTCGATCGCGGGCCGCATCCACTTTGGGACGGTGTTGCATCGGCC
>JADGOT010000164.1 GCA_017882805.1 Glaciihabitans sp.
CCTGGGCGGTCAAATACTTGCCGACATCGGCCGCGGTGGCAACGTAGGTGCTGCCATTCGCCCCGCCGATTGCAGCGCAACTCGAGGGCACGGTCGTGAAGCCCGTGGCGATGGGCTGGTCACAGCGCAACCAGAACAGCCCGAGCGTGGGCGCCGGTGCACCGGTCCAATTTCCGGGGTTTAGCGTCCACGTCGATCCGGCCTGCGGCGTGCCGGACACGGTCGGCGGTGTGTCCGTCTTAGGGAGATCCAGGGCGACGAGGCTGGGCGCGACGGCGAGCGAAAAGCCAAGCGGACCGGTGCCCGCCACCTGAACCGTTATGTAAGTGCCTGCGTCGCCGGGACCCGTCACATAGGTGGTGCTATTCGCTCCCGCTATCGCAACACAGCCGTCAGGGACGCTGGTATGACCCGGCGTGATCGGTTGCGCGCAACGCAGCCAGAAATACAGCAGGGTGGGCGTGGGATCGCCGGTCCAAGTGCCCGAGTTTGCCGTCCAGATCGCGCCAGGAACACTCGCACCGGACACGGTCGGTGGAGTCACGTCGACTGGCGCGCCGATCGGAGACTCCATCCCGAATCCGCCCGTGAAGGAACCGAACGAATTCGTGCCAGTCACCAGTATTGCGAGGTAGTGCCCGCCGTCGCTCGCGGACGTCACGTAAGTCGATGAGGTGGCTCCGGGGATGGCAGAGCAGTTGCTCGGAACGTCGTTGTCGGTGATGGTGCCGGGCGAAGACGTGCAGGTCAGCCACGCGTATGTGAACGTCGGAGAGCCTGCCCAGCTCCCGGGTCCGGCGGTGAGGGTGTCGCCGATGGTCGTTGTGCCCGAGATTGTCGGAGTGGCGACCGGGTAGGGATCCGGTCCGATCGTGCTGCCAAACCAGGACGAGTAGTAAACCCAGAAGTTCCTGTTGCCGTAGGACGAGCATGAGTCGCCCGTTCCGCTGAGGTTCGCGAGCGCGGCGGCATCCGGCTGGTATGGCGTGTAGTTATAGAGCGCTGCGGTCGCGTAGTTCTGGATGTTGACGGTGTTGCTTCCACAGCTTGCGTTTGGGCTATACGCAATCGCCTGCACACCGGGCTGCCGCGCAAACCCGTTCACCTTGTAGGTGTTGAATTGCAACGCCCCGGAGTAGACCTGATTTCCGAACCCGAGCGTCGTTGGCGCACAGGGGGCGGTGTCGGGGCAGGCGTAGCCCATGGCGCGGTCGAGAGCGCTCTGCGACGGGCTGCTCTTGGTGACGAGTCCCTGTTCCTTCTGCAGTGTGACCAGAAGCACTTTGGCGCTGATGCCGCACGCTACCTGAGCGCGGTAAATGATGGTCGATGCCGCGAGGGTCCCGCCTTGGAAGGCGTTGCATCGTAGGTGCACTCCGTCTTTGGCAACGACTGCTGATCGACTGTTGACAGCGAAGCTGTCGCCGGCCAGACCGCTTCCTCGCGAGGCTAAGAACTGTTGAATCTGGGCTTCGGACATCCCGGCGCCGTCATAGAACTGAGAGTCGCTGATGATCAGCCCGGGCATGAAGTTGCTGCCAGAGAGGGCCTGGGCTGACGTCGCCGCTGTCCCAACGACCAGCGAGACGGCCAGCATCACCGTAGTGACTAAGGCGGCAATTAGCCCGCGGGGACTTCGCACAGGTCGGCGGGGCGCGCCTTGCACTTGTCTCGACATGCTCGCCTCCCCGCAACCGCGCGTACGCATCAGTTCACCATTTTGACAGGAGGACACGTCAAAAGCGCTTAAGCGACCCGCAAAAGCTCGTAACTCTCAGGCAACGAGGTGTGCGACGTAGTCCGCAATCTCGAGCGAACTGGTCGCGGCGGGCGACGGGGCGTTCAGGATATGGATCTGGTTCTTGTTCTGTTCGATCACGAAATCGTCTACCAGCTTGCCATCGCGGCTGAAGGCCTGCGCCCGGACTCCGGCGCCCGCAGGCACCAGATCGGCCGTCGTGATCTCGGGAACTAATCGTGCCAGATCCCGTGCAAAACGACGTTTCGAGAAGGAGCGAAGAATCTCCCGCGCTCCGATTGCGACATTGCCTGACGCGTACTTGAGAAAGCCGGGGAAGGCCAGAGTTCCCAGAAAATCGCGGGGCGACACCGTGCTCCAGCGGTAGCCCTCTCGGGCGAAGGCCAGTACCGCGTTCGGACCCGCGTGCACGCTGCCGTCGATCATCCGGGTCAGGTGCACGCCAAGAAACGGCAGCTCAGGGTCCGGAACGGGGTAGATCAGCCCGCGGACGAGCTCTCGACGAGCAGTGCTCAGCTCGTAATACTCGCCCCGAAATGGAACGACTCTCACGTCCGGGGTTATGCCAGCGAGACGCGCGATGACGTCGCTCTGCAGGCCAGCCGCATTGATCAGGAAGTCGGAGGTGACTCGGCCGTGATCATGCTCGACTGTGACCTCCGAGCCGGAGCTGTGGATCGCCCGAACACGTGAACCGAGGATGAGTTCTGCGCCCTGTGAGGCGGCCAGTTCGGCCAGCTTTTCTGAAACCGCCGTGTAGTTGATGATTCCCGTGTTTTCGACGCGAAGTGCTTTTACGCCACCCACATGTGGTTCGAATTCGCGCGCCTCCTCCATCGGGATCAGACGACAGGTGACCCCATTCGCGCTCGCGCGCGCCGCAAGCGCGTCGAGCCGCCCTACCTCCTCGTCCGACGTCGCGACGATGAGTTTGCCGCAGATCTCGTAGTCGATCCCGTACTCTTTGGCGAACGCTGACATCGAGCGGTTGCCAGCGAGACACATCGTTGCCTTAAGCGAACCGGGCTTGTAGTACGGGCCAGCGTGAATCACGCCGGAGTTGTGGCCGGTCTGGTGGGCGGCCCAATGCGTTTCCTTTTCCACAACGGTCACGCCAAAACCGGTCGACGATAGTTTGCGCGCGAGCGCGAGACCGACAATCCCTCCGCCGACGATCGTGATGGTCTTCGGGCTCACTGTGAGCCTCCTTTTGCTATGGCATTGCGGTAGTCAGCGGACATCTTCGCAGCGATCCGAGCGGGATCGTGCCACTTCTCGGCGAAAGCCCGGCCTTGTTTGGCGCGAGCCACGAGTGTTCCGCGCGGCATGTCAAGAATGCGCCTC
>JADGOT010000165.1 GCA_017882805.1 Glaciihabitans sp.
CTTTTGATGCCAAATTGTAAGGTTCGGAGGCTTGCTAAGCGCAGGGCTTACTGCGTCAGGGGGGTTCGAGTCCCTCCAGGGGCACGTTCTGCTATTCGAGCAATCGATCAGGCGCGCTACGGTGAAGCGTGGACCCCTTCGAGGCGCTGAGCGAAATTGCGTTCCTGCTTGAGCTCGAGCGGGCATCCGAGTTCAAAACGAAGGCGTTTCGGACTGCTGCCCTTGTGCTCGCGAAAATCCCCGCCGATCAACGGCAGGCGCAGGTCGACAACGGCCAACTCAAGGGAACCAAAGGGATCGGCGGCACCACCTATGAGGTGATCGTCGAGGCGCTCGCGGGCACTGTCCCGGAATATCTCACGAGTGCGCGCGAGCGTCGCGCGGAGTCGAAATCACCTGGTGGCGAGAAACTGCTCCCATTGCTCAAGGGTGACCTTCATGCTCACAGCGACTGGTCGGATGGTACGACGTCGATCGAACTGATGGCCGCGACAGCGCAGTCGCTCGGTCGTGAATATCTGGCGCTCACCGACCACTCGCCGCGGCTCAAGGTCGCCAATGGCCTGACCGTCGACCGCCTTCGCAAGCAGCTGGACGTCGTCGCCTCGATCAATAAGGGGAGTGCGGGCTTCCGCCTGCTTTCGGGAATCGAGGTCGACATCCTTGACGATGGCGAACTCGATCAGACCGTCGCAATGCTGGACCGTCTCGACATCGTCGTCGCGAGCGTCCACTCCAAGCTCAGGATGGAGTCGCACGAGATGACGGAGCGAATGCTCGGCGCTATCGCGAATCGGCACACGAACATCCTCGGTCACTGCACCGGACGGCTGGTGGAAGGCTCACGCGGAACCCGTCCGCCGTCGACGTTCGACGCGAAAGCGGTGTTCGCGGCGTGTGCAACCAACAATGTTGCCGTGGAAATCAACTCCCGCCCCGAGCGACGCGATCCACCCGGCCCGCTGATCGAGCTCGCCCTGAAGGCTGGCTGCCTCTTCAGCGTGGATACCGATGCTCACGCGCCCGGGCAGCTTGGCCTGCTCGACTACGGCGCGGCACGTGCCGAAGCCCACCACATTCCGCCCGACCGGATCATCACCACCTGGCCGCTCGCCCGCCTGCTCGAGTGGGCCGATACCTAGCGGCCACTAGAGTATGCGCAACATGAAAGCCGGTGAATGATGAGGCGACTGGACGCATCAACGGCGCTGTTAGTAGCCGTCGTGATCGCGGCGACCGCCGGGTGTGCGGCACAATCCGACGGGTCGCCATCGACCGGCACGAGCCACCCGTCCGCTGCGTCGAATCCCAGCTCAACTCCAACCCCTACCCCCGCCGTATTCACGGTGCCGGCGACCTGCCTCGACGTCGTGTCGAAGCAGAGGCAGGCAGCTTTTGCGACGAAGGGGCTCACCCTGCTCTATGGTCCGGGTAGCTCATCCGGTCAGTTGCTCGGGCGATTCCCAGACGTTGCCGAACCCGGCAGCATCTCGTGCGACTGGGGCACGCCAGACGAGTCGTCGAGCATCGAGATTGACGTGGGGCCCGTGACCCCAAATGATCGCGCCGAGATCATTGCGTCATTGGGGACAGGGTTGCCGCACTCAGCGCCGAACCCCCAAACCGACATATACAACCGCGACGGGATAGCTGCACATATTTCTGCAGAGACGGACATTTTGCGTCAGGCAAGCTGGGTCACTGTCGAGATCCTCCCGGGCGGGACAGACGCTCTAAACCTGGCGACCGAAGTCGCGGACGAGGTTGAGACGGTCACTCACGCGAAGTAGCGATCAACCCTAGACGTTAGCTTTGTCCGAAGTCTGGACAGCGCCAATCACCAATAGCCACGATCCGGATACGAAGAAGTAGAAATTAATAATGAGTGCGATCGCACCCACATACATTCCTGCCGGATATCCAACAAGCAACAGTATCGACCCGATGATTTGGCCGAGAAAGCAAACGCTTCCGCCAATCATTCGAAACCGGCTCAGAGCGTAGAGGCTACTTTTCAGCCTGAACGCCTGCACATAACCGTTCGTGTTCACGGCCGCCGCCAGCAACGCCACGATCAACCATTCGATACCCAGCGTGAGGTAGGTCTGGTTGCCCATCAGGGCCAGGGCGCTCAGAACAAACACCGAGGTGAAACCGGAGAGCATGTTGATCGCTCGAAACCGATGCGTCGCATCCTGCGTCGCACCTCTGAGGTTGATCGTCATTGCGACAAAAACTAGACCCGCGAGCGTGGCAGAGCCAGTTCCGACCAGAACGAAAAAGTTGTTCCATTGCTCGGGGCTATATGCCACTGCAGCGACCATTCGCTCATGCTAACGAAAGACGGTCCGGTCGGGCGAACAGTATGGATTCCGTGCCGGGCTACGGTGAGTTATTTTCGTGTGCCCGCGTCATAATCGCCCGATCCCGTTGTCTCCAAGGTAAGAACAGGTCGCGTTAACCACGTCAGCCCCTGTTCCCAAGGGATCTGGACTAACCATCCGAGCCCGCCGCCAACCACGGCGGGCCCTTCCCTTAGGACTCGAATAGATCAGGACAACGATGTTCAATTTATTGACGACCCTGCGCAACAGCAGGACGCGCAACAAAGCGCTTGCCATCACTTCCGCCGGACTCGTAGTCGGTGTGGGTGCGGCGATGACTCTCGCCACCTGGACCGACACCGAATGGGATTTTGCCGGCGCCGGGAATACTCCCGGACTCGGCACATCCACATTCGTCGTGCAGCAAAACGTTGCCAACCCGTACAGCGGTGTGGGTTTTGACAACAACCACTCCAACCCGGGTGACTCGCTCGACTTCGAAACCGGAGCCCTGGTCTTGTCGCCCGGTGATTCGGTCGCAGCTCCGGTTGCCTATGAGACGACGCAACCATCAGTGGCCGGAACACTCCAGATGCAGGCCGCCGTTGCTGCGTCGGGCATCACCACCAACGACCCAACGGGTGCGTTGTGGGCCGCGCTCCAGCTGCAGGTCGGCTGGGTGAGCGTGACACCGGGCGATCCGGTGCCGACGTGCGATGCCTCCTTGTCGGGATTCGCGTCGATACCGATGACCGGATCCGGCCTTGGCGCCGTGCCCGACACCGCCACACAGACGCTGCTGGCCGCGACCGGCAACGTTGTGCACTACTGCTTCGTGGTCACACTGCCGCTCGGGTCGCCGAGCAGCCTGCAAGGCCTCACGGTCGCGCCGGCCTGGCAGTTCAACGCGGTTTCCAGCTAGCAGTCACGCATATCGCCCACGTCGATCAAACACGACCGAGATGACGATCGCGACGCTGGGGGATGTTCGCTCGACCACGAGCGGGCATCCCCTGCAGGATCAGGAAAGTACGGAGCACGCTGAACCGCGCACTTCGCGCGAGCGGGCGAAGTCGACGGTGTTCGCTGTCGCGGGCATCGCCGGGATGCTGAGCATCTTGTGGCTCATCGCCTCCTTGGTGTTCGGGTTCTCCGTGATCATTTTCAAGACCGGGTCCATGGCACCGACCATGCCGACCGGCTCGGCGGCGATCACTCGCTGGATCCCAGCGACGCAGATCAAGGTCGGCGACGTTATCACTGTGCCGGTTCCCGGCAAAGATCTTCCGGTTACGCACCGGGTTGTCTCCGTGGCCGACTTTCCGGCCGTTCCGGGTGACCGCAGCGTGGTCTTAAAGGGCGACGACAACCTCACTCCGGACCTCCTGCCCTACACGGTCGGTCGAGTAAAGCTGGTCATCTTCTCACTGCCGGCTGCGGGCACCGTTATCGCGCTGGCTCAAACTGCTCCATTCATCGGGTTGCTGACGCTTGTCGTCGCGGCCTTGATGTTGTGGGCATTCTGGCCCGCGGGCACGGCACCATCAACGACCGCAGCATCAACCACTGTTCGGGCATCCACTTTGAAACCCACACATTCACGAAGGAACGAACATGATCCCGTCCGCTGAAATACCGGGTATCCAACGCGTCTGGAGCCCCCGACGCGTGGCTCTGCTTGTGCTCTGCGCTGCGATGCTTGCCGCGGGCCTGAGCGTCTACTCGGCTCGCGCTTACGCGGCGTTCGTTGCCGTGCCCGGCGCACAGGGCGCGCACCTGTCGCTGAAATCGGATCCGCAGCCCGTGGAATTCCTTGATATGAGTCCGGGCAGCGTCGAACATTGGCAGATCGACTCGGCTCTCGTAGATCCGTCGTCGACATTGACACTCCAGTTCGCTCGCAGCGGCGCACTCGTCACGCATCCGCGAGGACTGTGGGTGCAGGTCGATCGCTGCGACCAGGCGTGGACCAACGTGTCAACGACCCCGGCCTGCGGCAGCGGCGAGGCCAATGTCTTCGGCCCAGCGGCCGCGATCTCCACCTCAGAATCGAGCGTCTTCGACCTTGCCGGCCTCACCAACGCCCACGACAAGTACCTCCTGGTGACGCTGTCGATTCCGGACACTGCGGCAGCTGAGGCTGACACCTCACTCATGGGGATCACGGCCACGGCCGGATTCGGTTTGACCGCTTCGGGCGCGGACCCCACGGAGCCCGGCTCGCCGTCTGACCCAACTCCGCCCGGATCTCCGTCGAACCCCGGTTCACCATCGAACCTCGCGTTCACCGGAGTCGACATTGCCGGTCTACTTCTGCTCGCTCTCGGAGCACTCGGCATTGGCGTCGTTCTGACGAGCGCCAGAAAAGTACGTTTCGCAAACGCGGGAAAGGCAAGCAAATGAGTCGACTGGGCACCCAGCTGAGAAAGGTCAAGACCGCTGGAGGGATCGCGGGATTCACCATCACCGCGATTGTGGCCGCCGTGATTCCCGGGGTGGCGTTGACCAACGCATCGTGGACCAGTAGCGAGTGGGACCATGGCACCGTCGGTACAGAAAACTGCGCCACGGCGGCGAACTTCTCTACCCGTGGAGCCGGCAAGCTCGTGGGTGGCACGGTGCTCGGGACCAACCTCGACAACCTGGCATCTCTCGACGGCGTCACCGTCACCAACGGTTCCGGCGGAGTTGCCGCTACACCAGCGGGATCAATGAGCCTCGGCAGCGACGCGTTCGCGAACCCGTTGTCGGTGTCTGCCCTCAATTCCCTTACGGTGTCGCTCGGCACAGCCCTGCAGATCCCGACGGATGCCGACATTGGCGTCGTGAACCAGTACGGTCAAGCGCACACGAATGGCTCGTCGGCCGGTGCGGCCGGAGTCATCGACAACTCGGGTGGGATCGCGCTGACACCCGGCCCCCCATCAGCGAGCATGCCGACTTTCGCGACGCTGGACCTGGCGAACGTCCTCGGACAGCTGGGCCTGAGCGGGGTGGCCACGAACATCGCCGATCTCAGCCTCACGCTTGGCGCCGTCGCATCCTCGGCGCAGCTCAATGGTTGCAACGCCATGTGGACGAAGGATATCTACAGCAACCTGCAGCGCAAGTACGAGATCGCGGGTCTCACGACGAACATCAAATCGCCGCTGGTCGGCCAGTTGGTCTCGACCGTGAATTCCACGACCACAACCTTGACGAATACCGTCAACGGGATCTCGGGAAACGCGGGCGTTCTCAATAGCCTCACCTCGAGCATCCTCGGAGATCTCGGGCCCGTTCTCGCCGTCGCCGGCGTCGGTACGCCGACAGCCACGGTTTCGGCAACGGTCGACTTCGGCTCGCTCACCACGCTGCTGAACTCGACGATTACCGACCCCGGCAACATCATCAACATCAACCTCGCCAACGGGACGATCGTGATCAACACGGCGGCTCTGTTCGACAGCGTCAATGGCCTCAACAACCAGGCTCCGAACACGCAGCTGCTGATCAACCAGGCAGTGCTGGACAACCTCAAGACGGCGATCACGAGCGCCCTGAATGCCTACGTCACCTCCGTGACGGGGGCGATTGACGCCGCGCTCGCCGCGGCAAAGGTAACCTTCAGCGTTGCACTACCGATTTCGACGCTGGGCACAGGGGGCGGGGTCAGCCTCTCGGCGACAAATGTCTCGCTCGCGTCGCTGCTCGCCGGAACCGCAACCCTGACGCCCGATGTGACCTGCGGCCTCCCAATTGGCTGTGCGTTGGCCGTCGCGACCGTGAACGGGCTGCTGAGCCCGGCCCTTGCGGGCCTCAGCTCGGCCATCGACGTACCACTCGGCACCAGCATCTCGGCTCTCGTAAACCCGACGGTGGCAACTCTCCTCGCCACTCTCAATGCGACCACCGGTGCCCTTGAGGGACTGTTGGCTGCGGTGCTGCAGAACCTGTTCGGTCCGGGCGCGCTGCTGTCGCTGGTGGTGAATGCGCAGAACGCACCGCACCCCGCGCTGGCAGGACATCCGTTGCCAACCTGGGCAGCGTCAATTCCAGTGGGAACGACCTCGCCGTACTCAACTGGGCAGTATGACGTCTCGGCCATGGAGCTCGTCATTGCCGGCGCCGTCGGCAGTGGCATCTCGCTGGATCTTGCCCGGTCGTCGGTGGGGACCAACACACTGACGCCCTAGCATGGAGCGGTGTCGACCAGCCTGCGTCATTCTCCAGGGGCGCGGGTTGGTCTCTCCATCGCTGTCGCGACCGGACTATACGGGGTGTCGTTCGGGGCGCTGTCGGTGGCATCCGGATTGACGGTGTTGCAGACCTGCGTGCTGAGCATCCTGCTGTTCTCGGGAGGATCGCAGTTCGCATTCATCGGCGTGATAGCGGGCGGCGGGAATCCGATCGCGGCGGCGGGCGCTGCGGCACTGCTCGGCATCCGCAATGCCGTCTACGGGATGCAGCTCAACGCGCTGATTCAACCGCGAGGATGGCGTCGGTTCGCCGCAGCTCACGTGACGATCGACGAGTCGCTGGCGACCAGCACCGGTCAAACCGAGCCGCTCGAACAGAAGCGCGGCTTCTGGGTCGCCGGTCTTGGAATCTTCGTTCTCTGGAATATATTCACGCTGGCCGGAGCGCTCGCGGGCAACGCGGTGGGGGATCCGAAAAACTGGGGGCTCGACGGCGCCGCTGTCGCCGCATTTCTGGCCCTGCTCTGGCCGCGACTGAAATCCCGGGAAGCGGGCGCGATCGCGGTCGTGTGCGCGTTGGCCACGGTCATCGCAATCCCATTCGTTCCGCCCGGCATCCCCATCCTTCTCGCCGCAGTCGTTGCCGCCGCAATCGGATGGTTCGGCTATCGCCGCGGGCCAGACGGCGAGGGCATGGAGCCCGACATCGACCCGTACCGGGAGGAGGCACCGTGACTCTCTGGTTCTGGATCATTGTCGCCGCCGTGGTGGCGTTCTTCACCAAGCTGCTCGGCTACCTGATTCCTCGTCGTCTGCTCAAGAATCCGCGCGTCGTGCGCATAGCCGGAACTCTGACGATCGGACTACTCGCGGCACTAACCGCGGCCAACACCTTCGCGAGTGGACAACACCTGGCGGCGGATTCCCGCATTGGTGCGCTCGTGGCAGCAGCGATCGCTCTGCTTTTCCGTGCGCCGTTTCTCGTCGTTGTAGTCGTGGGTGCGCTGGCAGCCGCGGGGCTCAGACTGCTCGGTTTCCCTTAGGGTCGTGGTTCACGGAATAGTGTGGGAAGCATGGCACGTCGACGAGCAGACATGTTTACCGCAGACGGAAGACCGTCCGATGATGATCCCCGCGAGAACCGGCCGCACCTTGGCGACGAGCGTCTCACAATCGCGGAGGCACTGCGGCATCTCCGCCTGACGCTCGAGCTCAAGTGTGCCGATCTCGACGCTGAGCAAATGGCGCGCCGCTCGGTGGAGCCATCCACTCTGTCTCTCCTCGGGCTGGTACGACACCTTGCGGAGATCGAACGCGGCACTTTCCGGGTGTTGCTGGCTGGCGAGGATGTACCGAGGCTCTATTGCTCTCCCGAGAACCCCGATGGCGACTTCGATGACGCCGTCGCGGACGATCGAGTGGTTGCCGAGGCGTGGGAGACCTGGCGTGCGGAGGTGGATTTCTCGACCCGGTTCGTCGAAACTGTTCCCAGCTTCGACGCGGCGATCGACGATCCCGATAACAAGCACGGGAGCGGCGGCGGCGAAATGTCGGTGCGTGAGGTGCTCATCGGCATGATCGGGGAGTACGCCCGCCACATGGGCCAAGCCGATCTGCTACGCGAACGCATCGACGGTCGCATCGGCCAGTAGACGTCGCTGACTGCCGTGGTCACTGCCTCCAGAACGTTTGGATGAGCTTGGCCGTGGACTCGGGCTGCTCGAGCGGCGCTAGCGTGCGTGCGCCAGAGATAACCGCAGTCGTTGCTCCTGGTGTGAGAGCGGCCGACGCTGCCATCTTTTCGGGAGACCATTCCGCCCTGTCATCGCCCGTTACGAACAGTGTGGGACAGTGGATCTGGGGAAGAAGGTACGAAATATCTGCTCTGTGGAGCACGAACGAGTGGATCGAGTTGACATAGCTGCGTCGCGTGGGATGCGAGATGCCCTCCTTGACGATTCGAACCTGTTCCGTGTCGCGCTGGCTCGCATCCGTGAGGAGCCCCTGCAGGATCGCGCCGCGCACTGGTCCGACAGCGCCGAATATTCTGAAAATCGGAATGAGCATCCGAATCTGCCTGATCAGGGTGGCGGAGTTTGGATCTGTCGGTGAGCTGATCGCGACAAGACTGCGAATCTGTTCCGGACGCGACGCCGCGAGTTCGATACCAATGTGGCCACCCCACGCATTTCCAACCCAGTCGACCGCTCCCGCGGCAAGACTCGTGATGAGGTCTGATGCGGCTCCTACGGCTTCCGAGAGTGTCGTGCGTTGCTCGAGGGGGTCGCTTAGCCCAAAGCCGGGGCCGTCGACCACAATGAGCGTGCGGTCTGCAGCGAGCGCTTCGAGTACCGGGTCCCATGTGTGACTGTCGACGAACATCGAATGCCACAGAACTGCGATTGGCCCTGAGCCCATTCGACGAAAGGCGAGTCGCCCGAGTCGAGTCGACACATATTCGCTAGTTACGACGATCGGATTCACAGCGCGCCCCTCCAATAATGCTTCGGTAGCCGAATTGAAAAGCTTCGGTTGCCGAAGTATGCTCGCTGTATATGGTGACGTCAAGTGATTTGCCAAAAGACCGAA
>JADGOT010000166.1 GCA_017882805.1 Glaciihabitans sp.
ACGCGGTGGGCCTCGACACGATCCAGGCTTACGAGCATGACTTCCTTCAGCGCGCGATCACCGCGTGGAACGACCACCCGGCAATCAAGGTGCTCGGCAATCCGAAAGCTCAGCGACTGTCGATCGTCTCGTTCATGGTCAAACGTCCGGGCGGTAAGTACCTGCACCACAACGCCGTTGTCGCGATCTTGAATGACCTGTTCGGCATCCAGAGCAGGGGTGGATGCTCGTGTGCCGGCCCATACGGGCACCGGCTCCTCGGTATCGACTCCGCGCAGTCGCACGAGTTCGAGAAGGAGGTGCTTCTCGGCTGCGAGGGCATTAAACCGGGCTGGGTTCGCGTGAATTTCAACTATTTCATCAGCGAGGAGGCATTCCAGTACATCGTGCGGGCCGTGGTTATGGTCGCCGAGCACGGCTGGAAACTCTTGCCGGAGTATCACTTCGAGCCGGGCACCGGCCTCTGGCAGCATCGCAAGGGGCCGATCGAGCCCCCGCTTCGCCTTAGTCAGCTGAGCTACGACGAGGCGGGCATTCTTCGTTTTCCATCCAGCGATGACCGGGCTCCGGTGACCGCGAGAGCCGACGCCCTCGCGGCAGCGGCGGCCCTGTTCGAAACCGCACCAGACGTCGATCCCGGCACGGACCGTCTCGAGCGAGAGCTGGGCGGCGAGTTCGAGGACCTGCGCTGGTTCGACCTCCCGGCAGCTTGCCTTACCCCCGTGGGGTGAGGCATCAACCAGGTGGTGGATGCGCGCGTCGGTGGAGCGACGGCTGGCGCGGAACGGCGCGGCAGCCCACCATGTACGTATGACAGATTCTGAAGCGGTTGTCGCCGTACGGGACCTCCGCAAGACCTACGGATCATTCCTCGCCCTCGACGGCGTCAGCTTCGACATCCAGCGGGGAGAAACGTTCGCTCTGCTTGGCCCGAACGGCGCCGGCAAGAGTACGACGATCGAGATCCTCGAGGGTTATCGAGACCGCACGAGCGGCGAGGCGAGCGTGCTCGGCATCGACCCGCACCACGGCGGAGTCGCCTGGAAGGCGCGCCTCGGCATCGTGCTGCAGAACACCGGCGAACAGGGCAACGTGACCGTGACCGAGCAGCTCACGGAGTTCGCGCGCTACTACTCCAACCCGCGCAGCGTTGCCGAGGTGATCGCCGCCGTCGGTCTTGAAGAGAAAGAGAAGACGCTCATCCGCAAACTCTCGGGCGGGCAACGCCGACGAGTGGATGTCGCCCTCGGCATCATCGGACGCCCCGAGCTCCTCTTTCTGGACGAGCCAACGACGGGCTTCGACCCGGAGGCTCGACGCAGCTTCTGGGATCTCGTTCGCAAGCTCAAGTCGGAGGGCACCACGATTCTGCTCACCACGCACTACCTCGACGAAGCCGCGCAGCTGAGTGACCGCGCAGGCATCATCGCCGGTGGCAAGCTCATCGAAATTGGCAAGATCGACGAGATTGGTGGGGCGGATGCCCGGATCCCGATCGTGCGCTGGACGGATGCCAAGGGTGCACAGGAACGCCGCACCAACGAACCCGGAAAGGTCGTCGCCGACCTCATGAAGTCCGGCGAGCCGAAGAACCTCGAGATCGTGAGGCCCAGCCTCGAAGACGTGTACCTCAATCTCGTCGAAGCCTACGAGGCGAAAGAAGAACTGGAGCCAGTCCGATGACCGCAACCCTGACCACGCCGCCGCTGTCGGGCGGTCGCACCATCCTTCTAGGCTTGAGCCGAATTCGCTACGAGGTTAGGGGGTATTTCCGTCAGGCAGATTCCATCTTCTTCACCTTCCTATTTCCGCTTCTGTTCCTGGCGCTCTTCTCCGTCATTTTCAGCAAGGGAAACTTCGGAAAGGACGCGAGCGGCCACGCGGTCACTGCGGCGGGCTACTACCTCCCGGCAATGCTCGCGGCCGGCCTGCTGCTGAGCGGCCTGCAAAACATGGCCATCGACATCGCTGGCGAGAAGAGCGATGGAACACTGAAGCGACTCGGGGGTTCCCCACTACCGGTGTTCAGCTATTTCATCGGCAAGATCGGAAACGTTCTCGTCACCGGTCTCGCACAGGCCGCGCTGCTCTTCGTCGTGGCTGCGCTGGCCTTCGGAGTGAACCTTCCGACCGATCCGGCAAAGTGGCTGACATTCGCGTGGGTCTTCCTGCTCGGAGTGACCACCTGCGCCATCCTCGGGATCGCCCTCAGCGCACTCCCGCGCACCGGCAAGAGCGCGGTCGCGGTCATCATTCCCATTACCCTGATTCTGCAGTTCATCTCTGGTGTCTACATTCAGTTCTCGGTATTGCCGGCTTGGCTCCAGAACTTTGCGAGCATCTTCCCGCTCAAGTGGCTCGCTCAAGGTATGCGATCGGTGTTCCTGCCGGACGCGTTCAAAGCGGTCGAACAGGGACACACCTGGAACCTCACCGGTGTACTGATCGCAACCCTCATTTGGCTGGTCGTCGGGTTGATTCTCTGCCGGGTGACATTCCGGTGGATTCGCAAGGATAGTTAGAGCATGACGAAGCTGCTGTGGTGGCACGTCGCGCTCCTGGTGACGGTCGGGGTGATCACCGCACTGCTCTTCGCGGAGTCCGCATCCACCACCCAACTCATTGGAGCCATCTGCTCCGAGGCGCTCCTTGTCGTGGGCTGGTTCGCCCTGGGGAGGCTGGCCGACTGCGCGGGCGGCTGGTACTCAGTCGCTTTGATCGCCGTCGTTGTGGTTGCGTGCGGCGTCGGCACCGGATTCGCTCCGCTCCTTGCCACCCTGCAGTGTGTCGCGTACCCGCTCGTCTGGTTCTTCTCCGGAAGCGTGCGCCGAGCGCTCGTCAGCAACATTTCGCTCGTCGCTGCTGTCGGTGTTGGGTTTCTGTTCTCATTGGGCACCACACCCGCCGCTCTCGAGCAAACCGCGGTTACGTGTGCGATCTCGTTGGGTCTCAGCCTTGGCCTCGGCCTCTGGTTCAGTCGCGTGTACGACACCATCGAGGAACGGCAACGACTCATCGATCAGCTCCAGTCGGCACAGGATCAGTTGGCGTCACTGAGCCGAGTCGCCGGCGCAGCGGACGAACGGGAGCGTCTCGCTCGCGAGATCCATGACACTATCGCCCAGGACCTGACCGGGCTGGTCCTCACCGCCCAGCGCGGTCTGCGAGAACTGAAGGCGGGCAACTCCGCGGCAGCCGAAAAACAGCTCCACGTTCTCGAGGAGAATGCGCGGCATGCCCTCACCGAAACGAGGGCGCTTGTCGCTTCGGGGGCTGCAGTCGGAGTGGATGGCGGTGGGTTGGCGTTGTCCCTTCGCCGCCTCGGCGAGCGTTTCGAACGCGAGACAGGCATCCTCGTTACCGTCGACGCCGACGAGGTCGCGGCGCTCGATCGTGATGGCGAGGTGGTATTGCTTCGCTGTGCCCAGGAGGCGTTGGCGAACGTCCGCAAACACACCTCCGCGAGCGCCGCCGCGCTGACCCTCACGGTTCGAGACGGTGAGGTCGACCTCCGGATTGCGGACGACGGCAGCGGTTTCGACCCGAAGTCCTCCGGAGGCGGCTTTGGCCTGACCGGTTTGCGCGAGCGCCTCGCCCTGGTGCGGGGAACCCTTGCCGTGACCGCGACGGCTGGCGGCGGAACGACCCTGATCGCCACCCTGCCACGAGTGATTGAGACGTCTACGTGATCCGGGTACTCGTCGCCGACGATCATCCGATCGTGCGAAGCGGGATCGTCGCACTGCTGCAGACGGCCGCGGATGTCGAGGTGGTCGGCGAGGCATCAACCGGTCTCGAAGCGGTCGAGTGCGCGCTTGCGCTGCGCCCCGATGTGGTTCTAATGGATCTGCGGATGCCCGGCATCGACGGTGACGAGGCGACAGCACGAATCCTCGCGGATCGCCCGACCACCCGCGTACTCATCCTGACCACGTATGAGACGGACGACAGCATCCTCACCGCGATCGAGGCCGGTGCGAGCGGCTATTTGCTCAAGGCGGCGCCGCAGGAGGAGATCCTCGCGGGAGTGCGTGCGGTTGCCCGCGGTGAGGTCGCCCTAGCTCCCCGCATCGCCGCCCTCCTCGTCCAGCGGGTCAAGACACCCGCGGTCGCGCTCAGTCCTCGGGAGACGCAGGTGCTTCGCCTGGTCGCGGCGGGAAAGAGCAACCCGACGATTGCCGCCGAGCTGTTCGTTGGCGAGGCCACGGTCAAGACCCATCTGCTGCACGTCTTCGAGAAGCTCGGTGTGAGCGATCGCACGCGCGCGGTTACGCGAGCGATGGAGCTGGGACTGCTCTAACCGCCGTATGGCCCGTAGTCGCGCCATCTAGCGCGTTGGTGATGTCGTCGGTCAAGTCGTCGACGTTCTCAAGGCCAATCGAAAGGCGCACGATTCCGCCGCCCGGTCGAGCTGAGGCCACCACGGGACGATGCGTCAGCGACGCGGGATGCTGCGCCAGCGAGTCAATGCCGCCAAGAGAAACCGCGTGTGTTACCAGTTGCAACCCTTCGATAAAGGCCGCCGCGGTGTCGTACCCGCCCACGAGGTCGAGAGTGATGAGCGAACCAGCTCCGTCGAGCTGGCGGCCGAGCAGACCGCGCGGATCCTGTCCGGGAAGCCCTGGGTAGTGCACTCGAGCAACCAGCGGATGGGTCAACAGTCGACCAGCGAGCTCGGTTGCCGTTGCCTGCTGCGCCCGTACCCGAACCGGGAGCGTGCGGATTCCACGGTGGAGCAGGTATGCCTCGAATGGGCCGAGCAGTCCGCCGGTGAGCGCACGCACCTGGCGCAGGCGGGTCATCCACTCGCGGTTCGTCGCGACCACGCCACCCATTGCATCGCCGTGGCCACCGATGTACTTGGTCGCGCTGTGCAGCACGAGGGTTGCTCCGTGTTCGATCGGGCGCTGCAGGATCGGTGTCGCAAACGTGTTATCGACGAGAACGGGTACGTCGCCCGACTGATCGGCGATGCGGCGGATGTCGACCATCTCGAGTGTGGGATTCGCCGGGGTTTCGAGAATCACCATGCCCGTGTCCGGCCGGAGCGAGGCCGCAACGGTGTCTTCGTCGCACCACGTGATCTCGGTGCCGAGAAGTCCGGTCTCCAGCACGTGATCGGTGCCGCCATAGATCGGACGCAGAGCAACCACGTGCGGCTTGCCCGCGGCGACGGTCGCGATCAGGCACGCGGAGAGTGCGCCCATGCCCGAGGCGAATGCAACCGCGCCATCGGCGAGTTCGAGTGCGGCGAGGGCATCCTCGAACCGGGCGACTCCGGGCTGCCAGAGGCGTCGGTAGACGGCGGAGTCGCCCACACCGAGATCGCCGCCGGTTGCGAGATTCTCATAAGAGTCCCCACCGGATTCGACGTCCCTGAGCGGGTTGGTGGTGGACAGATCGATGGGCGGAACGTGTGAACCCGCCTCGGCGAGTCCGGCCATTCCCGCGTGAACGGCGATGGTTTCGATGCGCATCCCGGAGTACTCCATAGCCCGATGCAAACAGATTCTGCGCGCCAGCATAAGGGTGCCCGCAGGTTCTTCAATAGAAGCGCGAATCAATGGATAAGCTGTGATTTCCAGCTCAGGAGAAACATGAATTCGCAGCATCTGCCGCTCGACGATATCGATCGCGCGCTCATCCGCTCGCTGTCCCGAAACGCACGAGCCTCGGGTGCCGCGCTTGCTGCTGAAGTGGGCGTCGCGGAGTCCACGGTCTCCACCCGAATTCGGCGGCTGCAGAACGAGGGGGAGATCCGTGGCTATCGCGTCGAGCTCGACTTCGATCGCGTTGCCCCGATCCAGGCGCTTATCTCGGTGAGGCTGGTCGCCCACGACCGCGACGAGGTAGATCGGTTTAGGGATGCTGCTCCCGGCTGGCCGGGCGTGCGATCACTTTTTCATATGGCCGGGGCCGACGATTACCTGCTGCACGTCGCAGCGATCAGCGCCACGGAACTGCGCGATTTTGTGCTCGCCCACCTCGCGTCGCATCCCGCAGTCAAGAGAACCCAGACCAATCTGATCTTTGAGCACGCGGAGGGAACCGGCTGGCTCGACCTGCTCTAGGGGCTGGGGCGAGGCCCGATCGCCTCGAGTTCTGCCGCGGAAACCACGTCCCTGTCCGTCGCAGAGTTGAGAAGGACACCGCCCAACCCGTTGTTCATCGCGATCTGGCGAATGTTTTCGATGTACTGCGGGAAGAAAGAATGATCCGAGCAGGCCAGCATCGCCTCCGTAAACGACGTGAACGCCGAGAGTACGCGCACGCCGGCCGAATTCACCGCAGTGCTCAGAACCATGTGTGACAGGTCGCCATCAGGGCCGATACTGCTCTTTTCCGCTGCGACGACGAGCTCGTCCGTCGGCTCGGAGCTCGCCAGGACCGCGAGCACTTCGGTGTGTCGGAGTGGGGCCTCCAGGGCGAGCGCCGTGCGGATACTCACATTCATCGGGCCGACGAGTGCCGAGTGCGTCATGCTCTGCTGCATCCGCACACTCACTGAACCGTGGTCGATCATCAGGAAATCGGCGCCGAGCGTGTCGACCAGTCGCAATGCGTCCGGCGCCGGCACAACCAGTGCGGCCAGTTGGTCGGAAGGGACACCCGGATGCCGAACCTGAAGCGTCTCATTCGAGGTAAAAGCACTTAGTCCCGTGAGCTCAGTGTCGTCGTCCTTGAGGACGGCGAACTGCAGGTGGCTACCCGCCGGAATGGCGCCCGTCGAAAACTCGCTTCGATCTGTGCCTGTTGCATCGAGCAGCACGTAGCCGTGCAGCATTTCAGCTAGAACCCTTCCGGAATATGTGACATCGTTGGGGTTCGCGGCATAGGCGGCGATTGCTCGCGCGAGACCACCGTGATGGGTTGAGCCGAGGTCGGCGGGAGCTTCTTGCATTACAGGGCTAGCCCAATCAAGACCGGTTCGGGCTGCAGTCGCACGCCGAACTCTGCGAAAACCCGGGTCTGAACGTAGCGGGCGAGCTGCAGAATCTCGTCTGCGGTCGCACCGCCGGTGTTGACGAGCGCGAGCGTGTGGCGCGACGACACCGCAGCATGCGATCCGGGTAACGAGAAGCCTCGGAAGATTCCGGCCTTCTCAATGAGCCACGCTGCGCTCAGTTTCACCTGATATTCGCCGGCCACCGTCGGCACTGCGGGCGTCTGGCCGAGAGGGACCGCAACCGGTCGCTCCTCGGGCGAGGTGGGCCAGCGTGGGGCGGCCGCAGGCAGGCGCCGAGCGAAGTTCTCGCTGACGATCGGATTGGTGAAGAAGGACCCCGCGCTGAATGAGTCCTGGTTGTTCGGATCGAGCAGCATGCCCTTGGATGACCGCAGCGCGATCACCGTGGCTCGCAGATCGTCAAGCGGTACCCGGTCGCCGATGCGCACGCCGAGACTCGTCGCGAGCTGTTCGTAGGCGATCGGGGAGCTGAGCGCGGGTCCGTCGGCGGCGCCATCGAGCAACTCGAGTTCGATTGACACGACCAGACCCTGGCGCCCCTGCTTGAGCAGGGACGTGCGATACCCGAGACCGAGCGCAGCTGCCGGGATGCGTTCGATCTCGCCACTCAGGTAGTCGAGAAACTCAATCGCAACAAGACTCGATCCCAGCTCCTGCCCGTACGCCCCAATGTTCTGAATGGGAGCAGCACCACTCGAACCAGGGATACCCGACAGCGCCTCGATGCCCGCCCAGCCGTTGCGCACGGTGTGGTCGACGAGGGCGTCCCACGGCTCGCCCGCCTGCACCCTCAGCCGAACGGTTCGATCTCCGAGATAGGCGGATGGCCGCACCGCGGCTGTCTCCGGGTCGAGTCGTTCGATCCCCCGCGTCATAACCCGAATCACGGTTCCGTCGAACCCCTCATCGGAGACCACCACGTTGGAACCGCCGCCGAGCAGCAGCCACTCGTCTCCCGTCGCCCAGGTCTCCCGCACGGCAGCGAGTAGCTCGTCGGGCGAGGCGGGCTCGAGAACGTCGGCGGCGTCGCCACCCACGCGCAGCGTCGTCAGGTCACTGAGTTTCATGCGGCAGCCAGAGCCACCCGCACCTGCGCCTTGCCCAGCACTGTTGCACCGTCGAACGTCACTGTGAGGTCGATGCGCAGCCCCTCGTCGTCGACCACTCCAACCTTCGCGACGACCGTGATGGCTGCATTCCCGGCTGGGCCAACCGGCACCGGCCGGGTAAACCGCACCTGGTAGTCCGTGATAGTTCCGCGCGTGCCCAACCACTCGACAACGGGCTGAACGGCAATGCCCATCGTGAGCATCCCGTGCGCAAGAACCCCGTCGAGCCCCACGCTTTGCGCGATGTCGTCGCGATAGTGAATGGGGTTGAAGTCGCCTGAGGCGCCCGCGTAGTGCACGAGCGAGTCGCGCGAGATCTCGTAGGTTTTCTCAGCGATAACGTCGCCGACTGCCACGGTCATTCGTCGCCCCGCACCACGAGGGTCGAGATCGCGGTCACAACGTGTGCACCCGTCGAGTCGGTGATGACCGAATCTGCGGTAACCATGCTGTGTCCGCCCAGAGATTTCACGCTCGAAACCGTCAGCCTCGCGGTGAGCTCGTCGCCGGCAACGATCGGACGGGTGTAGCTGAAACGCTGGTCGCCGTGCACGACGCGTGAAAAATCGATTCCCGCCTCCGGGAGGCTAAGCAGCTGGGTGAGCGTGCGCTCCTGAACCACCACGGCAAATGTGGGCGGCGCAACCACGTCGGCGTACCCCGCGGCCACGGCCGCGTGATAATCGAAATTGAGCGGACTCGTCGAGAACACGGCGGCGGCGAACTCGCGCACCTTCTCGCGACCGACGAGGTAGGGCTCCGTGGGCGGGAACTCGCGTCCCTGCAGCTCGGGGTTCACTGGCACCCCGCCAGCTTAGTTCTGCGCGCCGCACTCGCGCGGCGACATGGGTACAGAGCAAAACCCCCGGCGACCGTCATTGGCCGCCGGGGGTTTCGTTACTGTCTGTGGAACCTACTGGCAGCTATCGCACTGCAGCATGTCCATCGGGTCAACGGGTACTGCGTAGCCGCCTACCGATTCGCTGTCGTTTTCCATATTTGCCCCGCTTCTCTCACGCTAAATCTGTTCAAAATTTGATGGCATCGCCCGTACTCAGTTTTCTGAGATCTTGTTCGATGCGGCCTCGCCCTGCTGCTGCAGTTCGAAGTGAGTCCCTACTATATAACCGGAATGACACGATTGTCATTCCACTACATCTAGTGTTTTCGGCGTGTCGCGACTAATTACAGAATAGGGCTGACCGCCGACATTTTGCGGCGACTTCCCCTACCAGGGCTCGACGGAATCGGCCACAGCAATGCGCCCGGGATATTCAGGCGTAAGGCGGATGCCGAACCAGGTTTTGTGGTCACGACGACGATGCGCTGCGAGACTTCGGATTGGTTCCTTGCCACGCACGAGCGTCGTCGGCTCGATGGTCGTCATCACACACCGGTCGCAAATCATGGTCGTGCGGAATCGCACGTCGCCAATAGTGACGCCCGTCCATGCCTCCTCTGCGAATGGCTCCCCGCCATCGATGAGAACGTTGGGTCGAAACCGCACCGGGTCCAGAGCCGACACATCATCCCCCGTCCACTCATCGAGCTGTTGCATTGAGGACTGTGAGGCCAGGAGCAGCGGCGCCGAATCGGCTAACGACACCACGTCACCTGGCTTGCCGCCGTCCTCCGACGGGATCGGTCGCACCGTGGGGTCAGGCTGCCAGACGAGTCGCGCGGAGAGTCCGAGGCGCACGCTGAGCCAGGCGTCGGCGTCGCCACCGAGGGCAATGGCGGTCCCCTGCCCGGCGTGGTCGACGGCGATCGTCTCGCCCCCGTTACGTGCGTCGACGTCGATTTGCGCGCCTGCGCGATCTGAGATCCGAACCACGGCATCACCGAGCGCGAGCGCTGAGAGTCCCAGGAGCTGATTGTGTTCCCGCGCGGTGATCTTCGCGCCGCGGTCGTCAACGAGTCCCCACCGACGATCCTGGTCCAAGCCCCACGGATTGACTTCTGCGGATTCGACGTCAGTGCCAGCAAGCGACTTCACGGGGTAGACCCTCAACCGTGTCACGCGCATGCTCGAAGGCTACCGAATGTGCTGGCAGCACGCTCGGTAGCCTCCGACATAGGCCTGCTTCGGGCGGCGTTACGGGGTGTAGACCTGATGCACGATCTCAGTCAGCAACGGTCGCATGGCCGCCAGGCGGTTGGTTGTAATGAGGGTGCCGCCGCGAGCGGCGGTCCACAGGTCGACTTCGACCCAGTGCGTTGCAATGAGCGCGTCAAGCACGCAGCGGGTTTGTCGTGGTGCGCATCGCGTGTACGCAGTGTCTCCTGCTCGCATCCCGGGAACACTGATGGCGGTTAGCGCACCCGGAGTCGTGAGGCTCGACCGCAGACGCAGGAACGCCCACCGGCCGCCGGGGAGAGTTTGTACCGAGCCTGCACTCGCTGAACCCGTTGCGTCATCCATGTCACAGAACACGGCACGGTTGACCAGTTCAGCGCTGTTGATCGGGGACCACCCGGGCGGGGCCGGGAACGCAACCAAAGGCAGCGGCGAGCCGACTGCTGCGCGCCACACGGCCGGGCGAATGACGGTCGTGCAACTGTGTTGCAGGGGCGTGGCGTAGACCGGCGGCACATAGGGCGTCTTCTGCCCGAGCTGAAGGGCATCGCTTATCCGATAACTGAGGTCCTCGGCGACGGCGTCCGATATCGCACCCTCAACCTGGACGCTGAGCCAGTCTCCGCCCGCGGACGACTCCAGCTGGCACTCACTCGTCGTCGTACCGAAACAGGAGAAACTGTCGGGGGTTGTCACCGGGCCAAGCACGCTGGCCCAGCGCCAATACCCGGAGGCGGCATACGGCAAGTACTGGACATGGACGCCAATACCGCCGAGATCGGTGCTATCCGCGACCTCGAACCCATTGCTGTAGTCGCAGTCAAGCCCGCCCGCCATCTGGATAACGTTGGCGTCTGGTATCTGTCCAAAGGCACGCTCCTCGACTGCAGCGGAGTAGCGCTGGGAGATCGGCGTCGAAAAGCTCGCCGCGGGATTTGTCGCGGCAGCCAGCTTGTTACAGGTCAGGTTGATGGATGAGACCGGCGGAGCCGCCGAGGCAGGGGCGCTGACTCCGACCACGAGTACGAGCGCGAAAATTCCGATTGCCGAGGCAAGAACACTTCGTGTGCGTTTCATACCCTAACGACGCACGAACGGCCGCGTTAGGTTGACGACACCCAAGAAGAACTAGAGAGCGGCGGACTGCACCGGGATCGGCGAGGTCAGCGTGCGCGCGATCGCGTCGCGCTCTGCTGACAGCGACTGAAGCGTTTCGTCATCAAGGGCGGGATCGAGAACCTCGTCAAACGGATTGCCCATGCCGCTCTTCGCGTGGACCGCAGCGGCATAGGCGCTGGCTGCAGCACGAACCTTTGCCGTCGCGCGCTGCGACCGCTTGAGGGAAATGTGTCGCTCACTAGCGACATCCGCGTGCTTCTTGAGCGCCTTGATCAGGTCCTTCAGCGCAGAATCGATCTTCTTGGACATGGTCTCATTGTGTCGTATCCAGGTGAACGCGCAAGCGGGAGATCCGCAGGGTGAATTTCGCTCAGAGTCGCTGGTACATGATGTGCAATCCGACCAGGCCGAGCGTCGGATGATCGAACGCCGCAGGCACCGTGCCGATGATCTCAAATCCGAGATCCTGCCACAGGCGCACTGCCGAAGTGTTGGACTCCACCACGGCGTTGAACTGCATCGAGTGATAGCCATCGGCGCGGGCGACGTCGAGGATGTGGGTGCCAAGCGAACGGCCAACGCCGAGCCCTCTGGCCGTGGAATCAACCATGAAACTCGCCGTTGCAACGTGCGAGCCACGTCCGGGCTTGTTGGGTCCAACGTGAGCCGTACCGACAATTCGCCCACTCTCGACAGCAACAAAGGTGCGGCCGGGTTGCGGCTCGATCCAAACCTCTCGCGCCCGCGCCTCCGACCACGCGGGATCGTAGGTATAGGTCTCCCCGGCATTCACTACGGTCTGGTAGATCGCCCACACGGCCGGCCAGTCGGTCTCCTCGAATTCACGAATATCCATGTCGCCTTTTCGTCAGTTCGCTACCGAAATCCTGGACAGCCACGCGAGAAACGGCGAGCTAAGTACCACAAAAGCGAGGATGTTCACCACAACGCTCCCCGCGAATGCGGACTGGAAGCTGCGCTTCTTGGTTTTATGGTGCAGCAGCCGTTGGGCGAGGATCGCGCCGGGCCAACCGCCCGCGAGGCCCAGCAGCAGCAGTGCGCTCTCGCTAACCCGCCAACGCCCCTGGGCCGCGGCCGACTTGTCGAGCCAATAGATCATGATGCAGAGCAGGCTGGTTCCGAGATAGACGAACAGAACCCAGTACGGCGGATGCCACAGAATCACCACCACGATGTAGAGGGCAGCGAAGAGCGCGATCGGCAGATAGCTCAGGATGTTCGAACTCACACGCCCATAGGTCTGGATGGGTGCCGTGCCAGCTACCCGCACGAAGCGGGCGCGGGTCTTGCCGTCGGGAGTTGTCTCAATCTCGTAGCTCAGTTGCGAGCCCAGCGCCGGAGGCGAAGATCCCTGCGGAAATGCCCGCACATGCACAAATACCTGTCGGCCTCCCGTGGCCGGATTGATGAATCCGAATCCGCGCTCACGGTTCCACGACGCGAGTGTGCCCTCGAATCGGTCGGTACGGGCGGCCATGACGCGATGCTATCGCGTGCCGCCGAACGATGGCCGAGAACGGTGGACGGTTGGCAGTGCGGTGGCTGGACCGAATGGCTGCCAAGCACAGATGATTGTGACGTGACTCGCCGCGGCCTCATCCTCTTTCTTGTGCTCGGCGTTGCCTGGGGCATTCCGTACGCGCTCATCAAGATCGCCGTCACCGAGTTCTCGCCCGAGATGATCGTGATCTCCCGGGCGGCCATCGGAGCACTAATCCTTATTCCGCTGGCGGCTGGCCGAGGTGAACTGCGCGCGGTGTTCGTCAAGTGGCGCCCACTTCTGGCCTACACAGTCATCGAGATCATCCTGCCGTGGTTCTTCCTGACCACCGCCGAGCAGCGCCTGCCCAGCTCGACAGCGGGCCTGTTGCTTGCCGCAGTGCCTCTCGTCAGCGTGGGCGCGGCGATCGTGCTGCGCCGCTCAGAGCATTTCAGACTGATCAACTGGATCGGCATTCTGGTTGGCATGCTGGGAGTGGCCGCCCTGGTCGGGTTTGACGTCGCCGGGTCCGATCTCATCGCGGTCGCCCAGATCGCGGTTACTGTCGTCGGCTATGCGACGGCTCCCATCATCGTGGCTAAGTGGCTCGGGGGCGTTCCCGGTATTGGTCTTGCGGGGGTCTCACTCGGGATTACTGCCATTGTCTACGCGCCCGCCGTTGTACTGACCCACACATGGCCGACCAAGATACCGTCCGTGCCCGTTGTCATATCGGTGCTGATCCTCGCCGTCGTTTGTAGCGCCATCGCCTTCGTGTTGTTGTTTGCGCTGATCGCCGAAGTCGGGCCCGTGCGCACTACCGCCATCACCTACATCAACCCCGCGGTGGCCATCGTGGTTGGCGCCCT
>JADGOT010000167.1 GCA_017882805.1 Glaciihabitans sp.
CGCGACCGAGACCTCAGAGTTCACGCGAGGATGTGCGACCCAGCGAAGATCAGCACCACCACGTCGATCATGGCGGCGAGGATGATCAGCCGAAAGTGCCAGCGCGTCGGGCGCAGGATCATCGCGCCACCGATCGCGGCGATGACAGCTGACGCGCCCAGTCCGAGCTCGCCGGGGAGAAAGCCGAACCCGCCGGTACCGAAGAACTCGAGAACCGATGCTGCCAGCAGCACAACGTAGGTGAGTGCGCTCGACCAGCGACGGCCGAGAACCTGCGGGAGTCCGCGCACTCCGGTCGCGGCATCGCCCTCGAGGTCAGGGAGCGTATTGGCAAAGTGACCCGCGGCCCCACGTAGGGCCCCGACGCCAAGCGCCCACAGAGCCGCCGCGGCGGGCGCCGGTCGGGAAAGCGTCGCGATCGCGGGCAGCGCCCCGAATCCGAACAGGTACGGGACTATCGAAAACACCGACTTCTTCAACCAGGCGTTGTACAGCCAGGCGGCACCGACCGCGACCAGAAGCACCAACTCAGCCATCCATCCGAGCGGAATCGCAAGCACGACCATGAGGCCGGCGCTTATCAGCGCGGCGTTACGCACTTCGACAGCAGAGATCAGCCCCTGGACGATCGGTTTGTCCGTGCGGCCAACCGCGGCATCGCGCTCAGCGTCGATCCAGTCGTTGGACAGACCGACAGACAGCTGCCCGGCGAGCATGGAAATACCAAGAACGACGAGGCGAAACGGGTCAAGGCCGGCACCATATCCGAGCCCCACGGTGATAATCGTGACCGCGAGTGACGGTCCCGGATGACTCGATCGGGCCAGCGCAGCCGCCTTACTGGGCATGGCGCCAGTGTATCCGGCCCGAGATCCCGGGACAGGTCAACGGATAGACCGCTAGCGCGTCCGCCTACGCACGGGTTCAGCGGTGTAACCAAACGCCGTAAGAACCTCGAGCGGCCGTTCGATTTGAGCGAAATGTCCGCAATCACCGATGGTCTCGCGGTACGACGACGGCAGGATGTCGCCGAGCAGGTCGAGGTCGCTGGCTCGGGCAAAGACGTCATGGTCGCCACGGACCGCGCGTACCGGGCAGTCGATGGTGGCCCAGAGCGAGGTCGGATGGTAGCCGCGGGCCAGTTCAACCGCGGCAACAAACGAGCGCGGGCGCACTTCGACCGCCAGCGCCGTGATTACACTTCGGGGAATTCGTGCGGGGTGTCGAAACAGTGGAGACACCGCAGCGCGCAACAGGTGCAGGGAATTGAGGCCGCGTGCGAGCCGCAGCCCAGCGGGACCGAGCCCGGCGAGTCCCTGCATTACTCGCCACAGCATCACGAAAGCAGGTAACCGCCAAAAGGAGCGCACAGGATGCTCGGTCGCCTCGATCACCGACCAGCTGGTGGCGGAGATTGTCGCGACCGAGAGCACGTGCTCCGGCCACCGGGCCGCCATGTGCAGTGCGATAAAGCCCCCCATCGAATGACCGACAAGGTCCCACTCCGTAAAACCGAGTGCCTCGGCGCTGGCCTTTACCAGGGAACTGATGGCATCTATCGGATCGTGTTCACCGTCCCCGGTGAGCGCTCCGTCACCCCAGCCAGGCAGGTCAAGGAGAACGGGGTTCGGGATCGAAATCGACTCGCTTTCCGCGGCCTCGAGCAACGGCGTCCAGGTGGTCCAGGAGCCGGCTGCACCGTGAAGAAAGATGGTTGCCCGCCGTGACCGACTCGTGCGCTGTGATCGAGCAACGATGGTGCCGAACGAACTCGACACGCGGGACTGCGCCAGCCGAAAGGCCTCGGGGTTGTCCGTGAGCGGCAGGGGCGCGTAGTCGGCATCGCGCGCTCGAAATGTCAAAGGGTACCGAAACCTATCGCCGGGACAGAGAGGTGCACCAGCGCCGTGCACGACGGCCGCCAGATCTGGCGGCCGTCGTGACCACGCGCGCTGTTTGTTTAATGCCAGTGCGATGGACACCGCTGTGCAGGCGACCGCAGGGACGACCGTACGCTCAGCGTTCTTAGCTGGATGTTCCTATCGGGTGAGGAACCGGCTCTGTTGGGGGGAACAAAACCGTGGGGGTGCGTGTCCCCTATAAGGAGGACCCCGCCCAGCAAGCATCAAAGTATCAGCACGATTCCAATTCGGTCAAGTTGTGCGTCTTGGCCTATCCGAATTCGTGTTCCTGACGCATACTCACTACTACACGGTCCCTCGTAACCAGGAGCGTCCCTATTACCGATCAATCCGTCGTCCCCGACGGGGTCCGCGCCATGCTTGAGTCAGTGGCTCTGAGTCTGACGCGCACGCTCCTGTCGTATACCGAGTCGATCGCTGAGCCCACTGACCAGGGGTACCTTCGCGGGTATCAGCTCGAGCTGGCGAGTCCTGGCGGCGAGAGCGAGCATCGCCTCGTATTTGTCGAGCCCGGGTTGCCTTCGGCGCTGTCGCCGGATGTTCTGACGGTGCCGATCGATGGCGCCAGCGTCGTCACCGTGTGGTTGTTTCCGAGCGATCCCGCGCTTCCGGCGTTGCGGACCGTGACGGATGTCGCGTCCACTGCCGCCGTTCTTGAAACGCTGGGAATTCCCGGAACGCCGATCACGGTGGATGTGGTGTCGTACCGTCCGGGTCGCCGAGCGGTCGTGCGGGTCGACTCAGAGACTCAGAGGTTATTTCTCAAGGTCGTCGAGCCCGCCAAGGCGGAGTCGATCTCGGAACGCCACGAGCTGTTTCGCTCCAGCGGCGTTCCCGTGCCGCGCCTGCTCGGGTGGTCGGACGACGGCGTCGTGGCGATGACCGGTCTGCCGGGCATCGAGGCTCAGTCCGCGGTCGCAAGAATTGGCAACCATGTCGCGTTTCTCGATCAGCTCGAATTCTTGTGCGCGCTGCTCGAGGCGGTGCCGGCCGTCAACACAGCACGACAATCGCTCTTCAACCGGCTCGACTGGTACGTGAAACGGCTTGCCGAGCGGCTTCCGCAGGATGCCCCGCGCACCGTCGAAGTTGGCGCGGAGATCGCCGCGAAGGGTGCAGAGGGCCGGGAGTTCGAGTTCACACCGGTCACCATCCATGGCGACCTCCATCTTGGGCAGCTCTTCGTCGATCCCGAGTCGCCGAGCGAGATCGCGGGGATCCTCGATATCGACACGGCCGGTGTCGGAGACCCGGCGGACGACGCTGGTGCCTTCTACGCTCATCTCATTGCGCTCGGAGAATCGATAGACGAGCGCGATGCGGTGGCTGCCGCCGAGTGCTTCAGGCTTGCGGACGCCTGGGCCGAACGGTGGCGACGAAATCGCAATGCCGGATTCGATGCCAGGGCCCGCGCAATCGCTGCGACGCACCTTCTGGGCCACGCGCTCCAGCCTCGCTCGGCAGATCCGAACGCTGCATCACGTCGCTTGCTCGAACGGGCAAGTGCGCTCGTTTCGTCCTAGCTGGCCGCGCGCAGCGCGACGTCGATCGCGTCTGCTGTTCGCACGAGCGCGAGATGAGAGAGCGCCTGCGGGGTGTTGCCGACCTGTCGCTGTCCGTCGACGTCGTATTCCTCGCTGAGCAGACCGAGATCGTTCGTAAAGCCCACCAGCCGATCCATGAGCGAGATTGCATCGTCGGTCCGCCCCGACAGCGCGTACTGCTCGGCCAGCCAGAACGAGCAGGCGAGAAAGGGATGCTCGTCCCCTGGCAACCCATCGACGCCAGTGTCGGTCAGGTAGCGCAAGACCAGTCCGTCGCGCAGGAGCGTCGACTCGATCGCGGCCACAGTGCCGAGCATCCGAGGGTCTGTCGCATCGATATACCCGATCTGCGACAGCTGCAGGAGCGACGCATCCAGGGTGCCGCTGCCATAGAACTGGGTGTAGCTCCCGAGCACCGGGTCCCAACCCTTACTCTCGATCTCGTCATGAAGCTCATCGCGGAGCTTTTCCCAGTGATCGACCGGCCCATCGAGTCCGTGTTCGCGCACCGCTCTGATGCCGCAATCAAACGCGGCCCAGAGCATGGCACGGGAATGTGTGAAGTGCCGCTTCGGTCCGCGAATCTCCCAGATGCCATTGTCTGGGCGTCGCCAGTTGTCCTCCACGAACTGAAGAAGGGCACGCTGAAGTGACCACGAGAGAGCTCCCTCTTCGATTCCTGCCTGTCGTGCCTTGTTCAGCGCAATCATGACCTCACCAAACATGTCGCCCTGATACTGCACGAAAGCACCGTTTCCCACCCGAACCGGGCTCGAGTCGCGGTAGCCCGGCAACGTGCCGACCTCCCATTCGGTCAGCCGCCGCTCGCCACTCAGTCCGTACATGATTTGGACGTCGTTCGGGTCGCCTGCGATTGCTCGAAGCAACCACGACCGCCAGGCCTCGGCCTCGAGCGCAAACCCATGGCCGATCAGCACATAAAGGGTGAGGGACGCGTCGCGCAGCCAGACGTACCGGTAGTCCCAGTTCCGACTTCCGCCGAACTCCTCGGGAAGGCTCGTTGTTGCGGCGGCCACGATGCCGCCGGTGTCCTCGTGAGTCAGCGCGCGCAGAACAAGAAGAGAGCGATGAACCTCCGCGCTATATTTTTCCGGCGCCTCGCAACTCTCTGCCCAGCGGCGCCACCACGTGGTCGTGCTGCCCAGCGCGGTGTCAACATCTGCCGTGCCTGGCGCGTCACGATACGACGGATACCAGGTCAACGTGAGATCGACCGTTTCGCCCTTGGTCACCGTGAACTTCGCTACGTGAGCCTCGCCCTTGGCGTCGAGTTTCGGACCACGGACGATGACGGCGTCCGGTCCTGCCACCGCGATGAGCGCGTTGCCGCCTGCCTCAGGCACCTGACGTACCCATGGAAGCGCTGCGGCGTAGTCAAAGCGGATGCGCAACTCCTCGTGAAACTCGACCGAACCCTCGATCCCAGTGACGCGGCGGATGATGTCGGCGCGCCGATCATCGGTTGGCATGAAGTCGGTAACCTCGACCACCCCCGTCTCTGTGCGCCAGGTAGTCACGAGCACAAACGTGTCTTCGAGATATTTGCGCGACGTGCCGAGCACCGTTCCCGTGGGTGCGAGGAGCCAGCGACCGTGATCCTCATCGCCGAGCAAAGCGCCAAACACTGAAGGCGAATCGAAGCGCGGCATGCAGAGCCAGTCCATCGAACCGTCCGTGCCGACCAAAGCCGCGGTGTGGGTGTCGCCAATGAGACCGTATTCCTCGATGTTCAGGGGCATTTGTCAATCCTGACAGCTAGTTTTGAACAATGCCTTCCCGTCGACGCACTCTCGTCATACTCGGAGCAAGCGGCGACCTCACCGCCCGTCTCCTGCTTCCCGGTCTCGGCCAGCTGATTTCGAGGCGACCCGATCTCGATCTCGAGCTTGTTGGTGTCGGGTCGATTTCGATGACGCCGGCGCAGTGGCGCAAGCGCGTCACCGAATCGTTTAAGGCGGGCGGTGCAGATGCGGCGGCAGTCAAGTCCGTGATCGCAGCAAGCACCTATCGCGTGGCCGATGCGACCAGCGCGGATGACCTCGCCAAGATCTTCGCGGACTGCACCGGCACGCCTGCTCTCTATTTCGCTTTGCCGCC
>JADGOT010000168.1 GCA_017882805.1 Glaciihabitans sp.
CGAGTTCGAGCAGGCGGTGCTGCCGTCGGCGTCACAGCTGACGTTCTCGAAGTTTGACCAGAAGGCTCGCATGGTGCGGGAGCGGATGGATGCCGCCACCATTGCTGAACGTCACCAGAAGTCGTTAGCCGATCGGGAGACCTGGTTCGAGCCCGGCCGGGACGGGATGGGCTGGACTCATCTCTATCATTCGGCGACGGTTGCTCTTGCGGCCCACAACCGGGCGGATTCGATTGCCCGCGACCTGCAGGGCCCCAACGAAGAGCGCACCCTCACCCAGCTGCGTGCGGATGTGATGGCCGACCTGCTACTGGAGGGTGTGGTGGGGGATCGTCCCGAGTTCGGCATCCGCCCCTCCGTTGTCGTCACTGTCCCCGTCCTGGCCATGCTCGGACACAGCGCCCATAAGAACTCTGCCGCCAACGGGGGGCCTGATCTTCCGATTCTTGAGGGTTATGGTCCGATCGATATTGAGACCGCCACGAAGCTTGCCGGGGCCGCGAAGTCGTGGCTGCGGGTCCTCACCCACCCAGAAACCGGCGCGACCCTGTCGGTTGGGCGCGATAAGTACAAGGTTCCGGCAGCGTTGCGGGCGTTTCTGCAACGTCGGGACGGCACGTGCCGCAAACCCGGCTGCAACCGCCCCGCCGCCCGTTGCGACATTGACCACACCCAGGAATGGCAGAACGGCGGCCAAACCGCCCACGACAACCTGGCACATCTATGCCCGATGCATCACGACGAAAAACACCACACCGGTGTCACGATCACCCACCTGCCAAACGGCGATCTCGAATGGACTCTGCCCTCCGGCCACACCTACATCAGCGAACCCGCCAACCGACTCCCCACCATCCACGACCTCGGATTCGACGCGGCATAGCTCAACATCACCCCTCGCTGCTAGCTTGTCGCTATGCCTGACCTCACAACCGAACAGCAACTCTTCCTGGCCTCCGACGCGGCGCTGCGTGAAGTGATCGACCAGTTCACGCCGGAGATTCTTGCGCTCGCGGTTCCGGCCGAGTGGAGCACCAACAAGACCACCACTATGAGCGGGCTTCTGGCGAACCACGCCAAAGACGAGGCCTGGGTGCCCGACGTGATCGCCGGCAAGACCATCGAGGAGGTTGGCGACACCTGGAAGGGCGACCTGCTAGGCACCGATCCGATCGGCAACTATGACAAGCTCAACGACCTCGCGACCGCGGCCGTTTCGAAGCCGATCGCGGAGGGCCAGATCGCTCACCTGAGCTACGGCGACTTCCCTGTTGGCACGTTCCTCGAGCACACGAGTTACTACCGCGGGTTCCAGGCGCCGCTCATCGCCCAGGTCGCCAAGATCCCGTTTCACATGTCGGATGACCTCATCGACATGCTCTGGTCGTCGGTCGAACCCCAGATCGAAGACCTGCGTGCCATCCACGTGTTTGGCCCGCCCATCGAGGTGCCCGATGGCTCGGACCGCCAGGCCCTGCTTCTCGGAATGACAGGTTTCTGGCGCCCGTGAGACGCGCTCCGCGCGTTGCCGTGGCAGCGACGCTACTGCTGCTCTCTATTTCTTCTTTGAGCGGCTGTGCTCTCGCTGGTGTTGCAGCGGGAACCTACAAGTCTCAACTCGTGGCTGCTGCGGATGCGAAGGTGAAGTCGGAGTTGGCCGATGCCGCAATCGCTGCCGCGTCCTACGCAGTGCAGAACAACGGGTCGTACTCAGGGGCGAACGTTTCAGCGCTCAGGTCGAGTGGGCTTGTGGCGACGGAGGTCCCCGCCAACTTCACAATCAAGGTCGCCGACTCGGGTGATTCCTATTGCATGCAGGGTTCGACAAGATTCGGCCACACGATTCATATCACGAGCAGCGGAACGTTTTTCACCGGAGCATGCCCGTCGAATTAGCGAGCACAAGACTGTCGCACGCGACTTCTAAACTGGGAGCATGCGCATCCACATTGGTACGGATCATGCCGGCCTCGAGTTCAGCAAAGACCTGCAGAAGCATCTGTCGGATGCAGGCCACGAGGTCGTAGACCATGGGCCGAAGACATTCGATCCGGATGATGACTACCCGAGCTTCTGCATCAACGCGGCACGCGCAGTGGTGCGCGACCAGGCCGCGGGCATCGAGACGCTCGGCATCGTCTTCGGGGGCTCAGGCAACGGCGAGCAGATTGCAGCCAACAAGGTACTGGGTGCGCGAGCTGCCCTGGTCTGGAGCGTTCCGACCGCCGAGCTGGCCCGCCAGCACAACGATGCGAACCTCATCGCGATCGGTGCTCGGCAGCACACCGTGGAAGAGGCGATCCTCTACATTGACACGTTCATCACGACGCCGTTCAGCTTCGAGGAGCGGCATGAACGTCGCATCGCTCAGCTTGCCGAGTACGAGAAGACAGGCCTGATCGTCGGCCGCGAGATCGACTAGCGCACCGCATGCCCGAGGGTCATTCCGTTCATCGCATTGCTCGTCAGTTCGCTCTGCACTTCGTGGGAAAGCGAATCTCCGCATCGTCCCCGCAGGTGCGGTTCGCAGCGGGTGCCGCCGAGCTCGATGGTCACGTCATGATCGAAGCCAAAGCCGTCGGAAAGCAGATGTTCCTCGAATTCGACAACGGACTCTGGCTGCGGGTGCACCTCGGAATGTACGGGGCGTGGGATTTCGCCGGAGACTTCACGGCGGATGCCGCGGGGTCTCAGACGTCGACAAACCCCGACTCCCGCGGAGAAGATTCGCTTCTCAGCATTGGCGCTCCGCGGGTCGCCAGGCTCCGGATGTCCGAGCAAGAGACCGCGTCGCCCGGCGCAGACGTCTTCCCACCCGATCCCATTGGCGCAGTCCGGGTGCGACTCCTGACTGACAACACGGTCGCCGACCTGCGAGGTCCGACCGCGTGCGAGGTGCTCACACCCGACCAGGTGCAGGCCGCGATAGACAAGCAGGGCCCCGACCCTTTGATCGATTCTCCAAAGATCGGCGAGGAACGATTCGTCGCATCCGTCAGAAAATCCTCGACCCCGATCGGCCTGCTCCTGATGGACCAGTCAGTAGTTAGCGGCATCGGCAACGTCTACCGTGCCGAGCTCCTCTTTCGTGCCCGCCTCGACCCGCACAGGCCCGGCAGGGATGTGCCCGAGGAGACGGTGCGAGCGATCTGGAAGGACTGGACCAAGCTTCTGAAGATCGGCGTGCAGACCGGCCGGATGATGACGATGGACGGCCTCAGGGGCAAGAAATACGAGGCAGCGCTGGCCAACCGCGAAGACCGCCACTGGGTTTACCACCGCACCGGCGAGCCGTGCCGCGTGTGCGGAACGCCGATCGTCATGGAACTCGTCGCCAGCCGCAAGCTCTACTACTGTCCGACCGACCAGATCTGACCGCCACCCTCTCGATAAACTCGGGCCATGCGCTACACGCCCTCGTACATGCTGACTGACGAGAACGAGGTCAAGCGCCTCATCCGCGAGAACCCGTGGGCGACCATCGTCTCCAACTCGGCCAAAGGACTGGTCGCCTCCCACTACCCCGTGGTCCTGGAAGAGGGCGAGCCGGGCATCAGCATCGTGAGTCACGTCGGCCGACCGGATGAACGAGCTCACGAACTCGGTGAGCACGAGGTGCTCGTCATCATCGCCGGCGCGCACGGCTACATCTCCCCGGGCTGGTACGAGAACGACGAGTTCGTCCCGACCTGGAACCACGCCACTGCGCACCTCTACGGCACTCCTGAGATTCTCAGCGACGAAGAGAACTTTGAAGTTCTCGGCAACCTCGTCGACTACTTCGAGCATCGGCTTCCGGAGCCGGTCAGCCTCACCATCGACGAGGAGGCGGCGCGGCACATTGCGACGGGAACGGTCGGCATCCGGATTCGGGTCACCCGTTTCGACGCACGACTGAAGCTCAGTCAGAACAAATCGCCCGAGGTGATTCACAAGATCATTGCCGCTCTCGAGGGCGACGGACCGTACTCGTCACAGCCGCTCGCCGACGAGATGAAAAGAACTTTACAAAAACCGTCAACCTAAATTGGCGACTTCCGCGTCGTAGAGATAACACACCCACTACACGGAGGTTTCAATGCGTATCCCAATCGCTCTCGTCGCTGTCGCGGCGCTTGCACCGGTTCTCTTTCTCACGGGATGCGGTGGTGCGAACGGACAACCGTCAAGCAAACCCGCATCCAGCTCTTCCTCGATCGTGACTGCGTCTAATGCGAAACTCGCACCGGTTGCCAGTCCGACCGCGGCTCCCGCGGCCGCGTCGGCATCCAAGCCGGCACCCGCACCCAAGCCCGCGCCCGCCCCCAAGGCCACGCCCGCCCCTCTGCAGACCACGGCTCCGATTGCCAATCTGCGCCCGACCGACCCCCGACCGCCGTCGCCGGTCTCAACCGGACTCATTCACGTGACCACGTGGAAGGGCGTTCCGGCCGCAAAGTCGGTGTATGTCGACGACCAGAAGATCGTCGCCTTCGCGCCTGACGGCCATGTTTTAGGCAACTGGCCGCTGCCCGGCAACCTGCCGGCGATCATCACGGGACTCACCACGGCGTTTGGACACTCTCCGCTCGCCGCGACCACGGGAACCTGGGGCTGGTCCTATACCTGGGATGGTTTCGTGATCCACGATTACACCCCTGAGGTCGTCGGACCGACGGACCCGCCCTACCAGTGGGACGTCACCGTCTCGCACGTCGATGGCGTGCTCGTCTACACCGCTGGCAACATCAGCGTCGGAACCTCTGGTGACGCCGCTGCGGCTATCGCCGACACCGTGAGCCCCCCTGGATTCTTCGTCGCCGAGATCGCACCGGTTCCGCTTTCGGTACCAACCACGGGTTCGCCTCGCCTCTGGGTCGAGGTCACCGGCGGCGCAACTCAGCACGCTCCGATCATCGAGCTCCGCGGACCGGTTGGTTCCTGGCTCAGCTAGTTTCCATACCTTCGGGGGTGGTCAGCGGATAATGGTCCGGTGATCACCCCCTTTGCGTTGCGCATTCGCCCAGTAATTCCCGTTCGCGAAACATGATTCTTCGCGGCGCTCGCGTCGGTGCCAGCGTGGTCGACGTTCGAATCGACGGCGGCCGAATCGCCGAGATCGGTTCGATTCGCACCAGCCGCGACGAATCGGTCGAGCTGGATGGCCGCTGGCTTCTCCCCGGGTTATGGGATAACCATGTGCACTTCACCCAGTGGGCGCTGCAGTCGCAGCGGCTGGATGTGTCATCCGCGAGTTCGGCAGCGGAAACAGCGAAGCGGATTGCAGCTGCGATCGGTCCCGAGTCGCCGACACCCTTCGTCGCGGTGGGTTTCCGAGACGGACTCTGGCCGGACGCACCCAACCTGCAGGTGCTCGATGCAGCATCGGCCGATCCAATCGTTGCGGTTAGCGGGGACCTGCACGCGGTCTGGCTGAACTCGGCGGCACTGCGTCTGTACGGTCACCCGGGGAGTGCGACGGGCCTGCTTCGGGAGGACGACGCGTTTCGTGTCCTTGGACTAGTCGACTCGCTGCCCGATACCCAGCTCGACAAGTGGGCGGATGCGGCGGCTCGCGCAGCCGCCGCGAGAGGCATCGTGGGCATTGTCGACTACGAGATGGACTGGAATCGGGAGGCTTGGGAGCGCAGGCAGGCCACAGGCACAGATTCTTTGCGCGTCGAATTCGGCGTATACACCGAGCACCTCGAGCGCGCCATCGAGCAGGGTCTTCGCACGGGAGATCGGCTGGGCGAGTTGCTCACAATGGGCAACTTCAAGATCCTCATTGACGGATCGCTGAACACTCGAACCGCGTTCTGCTGGGACGAGTACGACGGGGTGCCCGGTGAATTCGGGATGCTCACGGTGCCTGAAGATCGACTCGTCGAACTGCTCCGCCGGGCATCCGGTGCCGGCATCGAGCCCGCCGTGCACGCGATCGGCGATCGCGCTAACACGATCGCGCTCGACGCCTTCGAAGCGGTGGGATGCCGCGGACGCATCGAGCACGCCCAGTTCCTATCCGACAGCGACCTTCCGCGGTTCGCCGCTCTCGGTGTGGCGGCCAGCCTTCAACCCGACCATGCCATGGATGACCGCGATGTGGCCGAGCGATACTGGACGGGCCGAACAAACCGCGCATTCCCGTTGCGGTCGCTGCTGGGCGCGGGCGCGACCCTGCTGCTCGGATCGGATGCACCGGTCTCGCCGCTCGATCCATGGCGCACCATCGCGGCGGCCGTCGGTCGCGAACGGGATGGCCGCGAGCCCTGGCATCCCGAACAGGCGATCACTGCTGCCGAGGCGATCACCGCATCCACTCGTACGACCGTTACCGTCGGCCAGCCCGCGGACCTCGTGGTCGTCGAGCGCGATCCGTTGACATCGACGGTCAACGAATTGCGCGACATGTCGGTCTACGAGACACTGCTCGGCGGGCGCCCCACGTATGGTCTTATGGCATGACCCCGGATGCGCGATTCACCCAACTGCTGGATGACCTCAAAATGCTCGGTGTGACCCAGAGCCCGTTCTTCGGCCGGCGAGGGATGGTCGCCGACGGCAAGGTCATCGCCTGCTTCCTTGACGATTCGGTGGCATTCAAGCTCGGCGCGACGACTCCAGCGCACGCCGAGGCGATGGCGCTGTCCGGCGCAGATCTGTGGCACCCCGGAAACAAGCCAGTGCCGTTCAAGGATTGGGTGCGTGTGCCGGATGCGCACCAGGACCAGTGGGGTCGGCTGGCCGAGCAGGCTCTGCACCACATCCGCGAGAAGCTGTAGCACCATGCGCCGCCGCGCAGGGGGGCTATCCCCACTTTCGATTGGGGCGGGAGCGGGATGCCGCCTCGCTCCACCTCTGGTCAAACTGAGTTCATGACCATCGACACCGCGCCCGCAACTGCACCTACACCTGCACCTGCAAAGGCCAACCTGTATGTGAGCCTGTGGCGTACGACGCCGCGTGAACTCGGATTCTTGCTGCTCGCCTTCCCGATCGCCACGGTCGGCTTCGGAGTCTCGATCGCACTGTTCAACGCCGGAGTCGCAACCGTCGTCCCGATCTTCATCGGTGTCTTCATCCTCATCGGATCGCTCTACGTGGCACGCGGCTTCGCTACGCTCGAATTGATCCGCCTCGAATGGGCCGGGCGTCCGCCTATCACTCGCACTGACTGGCAGGATGCGCGCGCCAAGACCGGATTCTGGGGCTGGCTCCGATCCCTCCTCGGCAACGGCCACTACTGGCTCGCCCTGCTCCACACCGTTGTGATCAATTTCGCAGTTTCGCTGTTTACCTGGACGGTCACCGTCGTGTGGATCTCCGTCAGCCTCGGCGGGCTCACGTACTGGTTCTGGGGTCGATTCACCTCGCCGGGCGATCAGCAGCTGTACATCTCACAGTGGCTACTCTTCGGGCGCGGCCTGGTGCGCCCGAATCCGAGTTACGAGGCGGGCGAGGTCGTTCTGTACCTGATCCTTGGCGTCGTGCTGCTCGCAACGCTGCCGTTCATCACCCGGGGTCTGACCGCCCTGCACTGGAGCATCGCCCGCGGGGTGCTCGGCGCCTGGAAGTCCGAGGCACTCGGACAGCAGGTTCGAGACCTCAGCGACGCGCGTGGGGCTGCCAGTTCGGCCGAGGGTCACTCGCTGCGCCGGCTCGAGCGCGACATCCACGACGGCCCACAGCAGCGACTCGTTCGACTGCAGATGGATCTTGCCGCCGCGGAACGTCAGCTGGACGGCGACCCCGAGAAGGCTCGCAAGCTGATCGCCGAGGCGATGCAGCAGTCGAAAGATGCCCTCGAGGAACTGCGTTCGCTCTCTCGCGGTTTCGCGCCACCCATCCTTCTCGACCGCGGACTGGTTGCCGCGCTCGAGTCCGCCGCAACGCGAAGCCCGATCCCAACGACCGTGACCGACGCGCTTCCTGAAGGCACCGCGTTGCCGCAGGAGACGGAGCGCAACGCCTACTTCGCGGCGAGCGAGGCACTGACGAACGCGATCAAGCACTCGGGTGCGACGAACATCGAGATTCGAGTGTCGACAACGGCCAAAGATCTGGTGGTCACCGTAAGCGACAACGGCACCGGTGGTGCGACCACGAAGGCTGGGCACGGTCTCGCAGGACTGCGTGAGCGGATGCGGGGCGTCAGCGGCGCCCTCGAAGTACACAGTCCGACGGGTGGCCCGACGATCGTGTCGGCGCGGCTGCCTCTCGCCCCGCTCTAGCGCGACGATGCCACCGTACTCTGGAGTCATGGCCGGTCTCAGAGTAGTTGTCGCCGACGATTCAGTTCTGCTGCGCGAGGGTCTCGTGCGAGTGCTGGGCGAATCCGGAGTGAAGGTTGTCGCCGCCTACGGCGACGCCGACCAGCTACTCGAGGCCCTCGAAACGGATGCGCCGGATCTGATCGTTCTCGACGTACGGATGCCGCCCACCTTCCGCGATGAGGGAGTTCGGGCGGCCATCCGGGCTCGCGAGCTGAAGCCCAAGGTCGGCATCCTGCTGCTCTCGCAGTATGTCGAAGTCGCGTACGCCCAGGAGCTGTTGTCGGCGGGCACTGGCGGCGTGGGTTACCTGCTGAAGGATCGCGTCGCTTCGCTCGCGGAGCTGAAGGATGCGATCGATCGGATTGCCTCCGGCGGAACCGTGCTTGACCCCGAGGTTGTCGCCCAGCTCATTGGTCGACGGCATGATCCCCTGGCCAGTCTGACGCCGCGCGAGCGCGAGGTACTCGCGCTCATGGGGGAGGGCAGGACGAATACCGCCATTGCGAGCGCGCTCGTTATCGGCACGGGCGCCGTGGAAAAGAACGTGACGTCGATCTTCCAGAAACTGGGTCTCGACGACTCAGGCACAGACCATCGCCGCGTGCTCGCGGTGCTGGCCTGGCTACAGCGTTAGAACGTCGGACGCTGCAGTACGGGCGCGAGGCTACCCGTGCTCGAGCTGTAGCTCGCGGCCGGGTTAACCTCCGGGCGCGGGTACTCGAGATGATCGGTCCACTGACGGCCGTTCCACCAGCGGAGCATTCCGCTGTTGGCGGGGTCTGGGTACCAGCCGAAAGGAGCAAGGTCAGTTTGGGTTGCAACAGACATTTGGGTTTTTCCTGCGTTGCCCTGTCGCTGGGCGAGTCCGGGGTGCGACATTTTTGCCAACCGTGGGGCTGTTCGGGGTGGAGAGCGGTTGTCCCCATAGTAGGGGACATATTCTCGTTTTGTATGGCCCCCAAATGGGGGTCAACTTTTTATTCTGTCCACCCTCAAAATTGAACGTCGGAAAGCTTCTCCGAAACGGTCCACAACCGGGCCGAATCCGCGTCGTTTAGCGCTCGTTTCGGTACATCCGCAGGTGCCGGACCGCCGGTTACTTCCTGGAATCCGCTCGGCCCGTAATAGCCGCCTCCGGTAGCGAAAGGGCTGGTCGCCGCGAACAGCGCGGGAAGGATGCCCTGGTCGACGTTCTGGAACAGTCCGGGCACCCTGTACTGCTGCCGCACGAGTCGTGCCCGCAAGCCATCCGGAGCGTGCCCGCGAAGCGGACCCGCAATCTGGAGGTTGGTGATTGTCGCGCCCGGATGCGCGGCGGCTGCGAGGATGCCCCAGCCGGCCGCGACGCTCCTTCTATTGAGCTCCCGGGCGAACATCAGCATTGCGAGTTTCGAAAGGCCGTAGGCGCGACCCGGCCGATAGGACTTCTCGCTCTGCAGATTGTCCCAGTCGAGGCGGCCGGCCCGCGCGTAGATACTGCTGAGGTTCACGACTCGCGCGGATTTGGCTTTGGTCAACAGCGGCATCAGCTGCGCGGTGAGAGCAAAGTGCCCAAGGTAGTTGGCCTCGAACTGCAACTCGAAGCCGTCGATCGTGACCTCCCGCTTGGGCGGCATCATGACTCCTGCGTTATTGATCAGGATGTCGACCGGACGCCCGTCCTTGATGGTGGCGTCGGCAAACCTAGCTACAGACGCCAGCGACGACAGATCGACCAGCCGGAGTCCGAGTCTGGCGTGCGGCATCTCCGAGCGAAGCTGCATGATCTCCGCCTCACCCTTGGGCTCGTTCCGCACGGCCAGAACGACGTCGGCTCCGGCTAGAGCGAGCCGACGAGTCAGTTCGCGACCGAGCCCACTATTGGCTCCGGTCACAATCGCGTGGGTTCCGGTTAGGTCGGGAACGTCAAGAAAATGGGTTGTGCGTGGCATGACTCAATTGTTGCCGGTCGGCGGCGCGAGAGTGATTAGCGAGCCTCACTCGGAGCGATCAGCCTCAGCGCGAGGAGGGGACACAGGTCGACCGCGTCGGCAGCCGCTGACAGGCGAGAGCCTGGCACTGCGGCATCCGATCGATTTGATGGATCGCCACCCTTAGCGACCGGGTATCCCCATTTGTCTCGTCCAAGAAGATCCGGGACCAGCTCAGTGCACAGTCCGCGGCCGTCGCACTTTGTCCAATCGATGTGCAGCGCGTAGCGATTTGGTTGATGTGCCATCCCCTACCCCTACCTGCTCGCTGCCCGAAGGCAGCGTCCGCTCAGGTGCGCCTGCACATCAGCAGAGAAGACACCAAGAGCGTTGAGAACGAATCGGGATGTGCCGTTGGGGTGGTGGCATGAGCCTCGCCCGACCACGGACTCGCTGATCGCGGCCAATTCCCCGGCAAGTCGCCGATTGGGGTCGCCCGAAGCGATCCGATCGAGCAGGGATGCCATTTCGGGAAGCCCAAACATGCACGGACCACACTGCCCTGCCGACTCGGCTGCCAGGAAACGAACAATGTCGGCGCTCACGCGCAACCCGCACGCGTCGGTACCCAGAACAAACAGAATGCCGGCACCCGGGTGTCCGCCTCGGGAAGCCAGTGCCGCGGGAGACAGGCCGAGCGCCAAGTCGCTGCGACTTATCCACGTGCCGTGGAAGCCGCCGACCAGAACTGCGGCGATAGTGTCCGGATTCGCGCCGCACGCTTGCACGATCTCCTGGATCGGTGCGTCCCCCGGTACCTCAAAGACGAAGTCGCCTCGCACAGCACCGGATACGGTCACGAGCCTGGTGCCCGGATCCCGATTGCTTCCAACGCTCCGGAACCATTCACTGCCGTAGCGCGCGATAAGTGCCACATGAGCCAGAGTCTCCACGTTGTGCACCAGAGTGGGACGCTGCTTGAGTCCCGACGTTGTCAATCGCACGGTTCGATCTGTTGGCAGTGCGACGCCGTTCGCGATCGCGTTGACCACGGCACTTGCTTCACCCGAAATGAACGTGTCCGGCGCTTCGATCAACCGGATGGACCGTGCATCAGAGCGTTCGGCAATCGCGCGTCGCACCGACTGAAGGGAGTGCGCTGTCGTGTAGAGGTAGACGCTCGAGGCATGCACCGCGGCCGCGGCGGCGAGCAGACCGTCGATAACGAGGTGTGGTGCGTCCCGCAGCAGGGTTTCATCCTTGAGACTTCGCGGTTCGCCCTCAGCGCCGTTCGCGATAACGATGGCGCTGGATTGCCAGACCCGACTCATTCCCGAGCGCGGTATCGCGCCGAACTTGCGGGCGGCCGGGAAACCGGCACCTCCGCGTCCGAGAAGTCCGGATCGGTCTAGTTCGTCAATGAGCCCCGCCCTGAACGTCGAGACGGAAAGCGCGCCGTAGGTCGCAACGTGGTTCCGATAGTTCGCGTTTGGGCCCGCCGCAAAGAGGCGGTTTACGCCGAACG
>JADGOT010000017.1 GCA_017882805.1 Glaciihabitans sp.
AGAGGCGCCTGCCTCTGCCACGGGTCATGCCGCGCCGGCATCCCCGGCGCGCACCGCCAAGGAGTCGAAGGCCGCCCGCGGAACGAAACCGCGCGAGACCCGAACCCCGATCAAAGGCGTGCGCAGGGCAACCGCCGAGGCGATGGTGCGCAGCATCACTGGCACGCCTCAGGCGACCGTCTTTGTCACTATTGACGTAACGGCGACCGTTGATCTGGTGTCGCAGCTTCGTTTGCGTACGGCTCAGAAGGTGAATGTCTTGGCAATGACTGCCAAGGCCGTGTGCCTTGCGCTGGCCGATCATCCGACTCTTAACTCCAAGTGGGACGACGAGGCCCAGGAGATCATCGAGTTCGGCTACGTGAATCTGGGCATCGCTGTCGCTACCCCGCGCGGCCTGATGGTTCCGAATATTCCGGACGCCGACCTGCTGGGCCTGTCCGAGATGACGACTGCGATTGCGAATCTTGCCGAGACAGCGCGCGCCGGTGCGACCACGCCCAAGGCGCTCACCGGCGGAACTATCTCGATCACCAACATTGGCGTCTTCGGGGTTGAGTCGGGCACGCCCATCCTGAACCCCGGCGAGGCGGCCATCCTGGCTCTCGGCGTCGCCCGACGCCAGCCGTGGGAGTACCGCGGCGAGATCGCACTGCGGGACGTGCTCACGCTGAGTCTGACGTTTGACCACCGCCTGGTCGACGGAGAGCAGGGCGCCAAGTTCCTGGTGGATGTCGGCGCGATCCTGTCGAATCCCGGAATCGCACTGACGCTGGTTTAGGTTCGATCGAGATCGGTTAGGGCGCTTGAGCTAGTCGGCGAGGCCCGCGCGGGCGGCCTCGGCGTACTTTGCGGCGTGGGGCGCGTGGGATGCGACGTGCACGGTTGCAGCGGCATGCCCCGCGGCGCGCGCAGCGCTCTTGGCTGCGGGGTCAGTGCATGCCCGCGCGGCCGCCTGAGCGCCGAACGCCGCCGTGCGGGCCTCGCCGACCGACACTTCACCGCGTACCCAACCGCGCGCCGCATCGATTGCGATTCGGGGTCGCTGGTCATCCGGGCGATGGGTCTCGAACAGCGGCAGTACCGATTCAGCGATGTCTGCGGCAGTCGCGACGGCGGCTTGGTGTTTTGGGTCCGGAATACTCATCTCGGTACCAGTCTGGCCGGATTTTGCTGCGAAGACCACGCGGCGACCACGCGGGGCCGTCGTACGGCGACTACGCAGAGGTCAGCGCGGCCAGCGCCATCGACTCCAAAAGAGTACGCACGGCGGCCCTAGGCGAGGTGCGCGCGCTGTGCGGCGTGGAGTTGATCAAGCCGAATGTCGCACGGGCTCGGATGCGCAATTCGGCCGTAGGTACGGTCGAATGGATGGCCGCGAGCACGCCAACCCAGGACTCGATGTAGCCCCGCTGAAGTGACCGCACGAGTTCTCGATCGTCCGTCCCGAGGCTGTCGAGGTCGCGATCCTGCACCACGATGACGTCGGCATTGGACAGGGCGAAGTCCACGTGGAAGGTAATGAGCGACCTCAGTGTGGATAGGGGATCCGCCCCGGATGCGATCACGGAATCGGCACCCAAGGCGAGTTCTCGGGAGACATCGATCAGGAGCGCGGCGAGCACCGCTTGCTTGTTGGCGAAGTGCCGATACACGGCCGGCCCGCTGATTCCGGCGGCCGCGCCCAGATCTTCGAGGGAGACCCGCTCGAATCCTCGCTGGGCAAAAAGTGCCGCTGCAGCGTGCAGAAGGGCAGACCGGCGGTGGGCTTTCGCCCGCTCGCGAGTCGTGACCGTACTGGACATCTCAGTTAATCTACACTAACCTAAACTCAGTTAGTTACGACTAACTGAACTGAAGGAAGAACGGTCGACGGAGACACGCGGTATGGAGATTCTGGGCACTCGCGCGAATCGCAACGATCAGGCATTTCGCGCGAATGATCAATCCCAGCGCCTCCTTGTCGCCGAGCTGAAGCAGCGACTGGTCACGACCGCCCTCGGCGGTCCTCCGAAATCGCGCGAACGCCACGTCGCCCGGGGCAAACTTCTTCCGCGCGAGCGCATCGATGAACTGCTCGACAACGGGAGCCCGTTCCTCGAACTGTCGCCACTCGCAGCGAACGGCCTGTACGGCGACGAGGCGCCAGGAGCCGGCGTCGTTGCGGGCGTCGGACTGGTTCACGGGCGACCGGTACTCGTAATCTCCAACGACGCCACGGTCAAGGGCGGCACCTACTATCCGCTCACGGTCAAGAAGCACCTCCGTGCCCAGCAGGTTGCACTCGAGAACCGCCTCCCGTGCATCTACCTCGTTGACTCCGGCGGCGCTTACCTTCCGATGCAAGACGAGGTCTTCCCCGACGCCGACCACTTTGGCCGCATCTTCTCGAACCAGGCACGGATGTCCGCTGCGCGCATCCCGCAGATCGCGTCGGTCATGGGATCGTGCACGGCGGGCGGTGCCTACGTCCCCGCGATGAGCGATGAAACGGTAATCGTGCGCGGCCAGGGAACGATTTTCCTCGGGGGCCCGCCACTGGTGAAGGCGGCTATCGGCGAAATCGTGACCGCGGAGGAGCTCGGCGGGGGAGACCTGCACGCTCGCACGTCTGGCGTGGTCGACCACCTCGCGGACGACGACCGGCACGCTCTCGGAATCGTTCGCGACATTGTCTCTACGCTCCCTCGGCCGGCCGAACCCGCCTGGACCGTTATCGCCACTCGCGAGCCGGTTGCGGATCCCGACGAGCTCTACGGAGTCGTTCCGACGGATGTGCAGAGTCCATACGACGTTCGCGAGGTGATCGCGAGACTCGTCGACGCAAGCGAGTTCGCCGAGTTCAAGCCCGAGTACGGCACGACTCTCGTTACGGGGTTCGCGCACCTGCATGGTCATCCGATCGGCATCATCGCCAACAACGGTGTGCTCTTTAGTGAGTCTGCGCAGAAGGGCGCGCATTTCATCGAGTTGTGCGATCAACGCGGCATCCCGCTGCTGTTTCTGCAGAACATTTCGGGCTTCATGGTCGGCCGCGACGCCGAGTCTGGCGGCATCGCCAAGCACGGAGCCAAGATGGTCACGGCAGTCGCGACCACGCGCGTGCCTAAGCTCACGGTCGTTATCGGCGGATCGTTCGGAGCGGGCAACTATTCGATGTGCGGGCGCGCCTACGACCCTCGCTTTCTGTGGATGTGGCCGGCCAGCCGCATCTCGGTAATGGGCGGCGCGCAGGCGGCATCCGTGCTCTCCACCATTCGGCGCGAGCAGGCGGAGTCCCGGGGCGAAACCTGGAGTGCTGCGGACGAGACCGCGTTCGCCGATCCGATCCGCGAGCAGTTTGAAACCCAGGGCAGCCCGTACTACTCGACCGCCCGCCTCTGGGACGACGGCATCATCGACCCGAAGGACACTCGCACGATCCTCGGATTGGCACTCGAACTGTGTGCGGCGACGCCGCTGCCCGAACCCGCCTTCGGGCTGTTTCGGATGTGACGCATGGCACTCAACGAAAGAATCAGCTCCGTTCTCGTGGCCAACCGCGGCGAGATCGCGTGCCGCATCATCGAGACGCTGCGCGTGCTCGGCATCCGTTCGATCGCCGTCTACAGCGACGCTGATGCGGGCGCCCGCCACGTCGGGATGGCCGACACTGCCGTGCGCATTGGTCCGGCGGCAGCACAGCTGAGCTATCTCAGCATCCCGGCGCTGATTGCCGCCGCGAACGACACGGGCGCTGCAGCCGTCCACCCCGGTTACGGGTTCCTATCGGAGAACGCCGAGTTTGCCGCAGCCTGTGCAGACGCGGGAATCGTCTTCGTCGGGCCACCGATTGGTGCGATCGACATCATGGGCGACAAGATTCGCGCCAAGGAACACGTCGCCGAACGTGGTGTGCCGATCATCGCCGGGGTTGGCGCAGCCGGGATGACCGATGCCGACCTCATTGCCGCAGCCAAGGGCATCGGCTACCCACTGCTCATCAAGCCATCAGCGGGTGGCGGTGGAAAGGGCATGACGGTCGTCACCGCGGCGAAGGAACTCCCCGAAGCACTCGCGGGCGCCCGCCGCGTCGCGAAGACTGCGTTTAACGACGACACCCTCCTGCTTGAGCGCTACGTCGATCGCCCCCGACACATCGAGGTGCAGGTTCTGGCCGACGCGCGCGGCACCGTGGTTCACCTCGGCGAACGCGAGTGTTCGCTGCAGCGAAGACACCAAAAGATCATCGAAGAGGCGCCGTCGCCGCTCCTCTCACCGGAGCAGCGCGCGAGGATGGGCGAGGCAGCGTGCGAGGTTGCGCGAAGCGTCGACTACCGGGGCGCGGGCACGGTTGAGTTTCTCGTCTCCGACGCCGCACCAGACGAATTCTTCTTCATGGAGATGAATACGCGACTGCAGGTTGAACATCCTGTCACCGAACTGGTGACTGGCCTCGACCTCGTTGAGCAACAGCTTCGCATCGCCGCGGGTGAAGCCCTGGGGTTCGGCCAGAATGACGTTGTGCTGCGCGGTCACGCGATCGAGGCACGCCTCTACGCGGAAGATCCTGCCCGTGGATTTCTTCCCTCGACCGGAACCATCGGTTACCTCCACGAGCCGAGCGGCCCCGGCATCCGAGTTGACAGCGCACTCGTGGATGGGCTCGTGGTGTCGACCGACTACGACCCGATGCTGGCCAAGATCGTGGGCTACGGCGCCGATCGCGACGAGGCAGTGCGACGACTGGATGGCGCGCTTGCCGACACCGTGGTGCTGGGGGTGCGCACGAACCGCGAGTTCCTTCGTGAGCTGCTTCGCGATCCGGATGTGCGCGCGGGCAACCTCGACACTGGTCTCATCGAGCGCACGGACTTCGACTACGCGACGCCAGCGGATGCCGTGTTCGCGATCGCGGCGCTCACTCAGGAGTCCAGTAGCGAAGGGGCGAACCCGTGGGAGCGCTATCGCGGCTGGAGGGTCGGCGAATCGCGACCGTCGCGGTACCGATTCCGCAGTGGCGACAGCTCCACCGATGTGTTCGTCGGCCAGGGCACGATTGCCGTGGGGAACGGTGCTCCAGTCTCGGCGGTGCTGTCGGGTACGGGGCCAGTCGTCCGACTCGCGTTGGGCGATCAGGCCACGACGGCGAGCGTCCTCGAGGCAGACGAACGCATCTGGATCGGAACGACCGCGGCAACGTTCGATCTTGCAGTGCAGTCCCGTGAACAGGAACTCGCGGATCACCGCGCCGGGCTCGACCGGGCAAGCGGGACCGCCGCCCCCGACATTCGCACTCCGATGCCGGGAACGGTCGTTGCGGTCGCCGCGAAATCGGGCGAGACGGTTGAGGCGGGCCAACTGCTCGTCACCATAGAAGCCATGAAGATGGAGCACAAAATGCTCTCTTCGACAGCCGGCGTCGTCACCATCGACGTCTCACCAGGCGATCTGGTCGCACTCGACCAGGTCGTCGCACGAGTCCGGATTGTCGGACGAGCACGGCCTCACAAAGGAGCAGCAGCATGACCTACGGAATAACTCTCGAGAAGTCCGCCGACTACGGACTCAGCGACGAGGAAGAGAAACTTCAGCGAGAGGTTCGCGACTTCGCCGACAACGTCGTCGCGCCCGCCGCGTACGAGTACGACACCAAGCGCGAACTGCCCTACCAGATCATCGCCCAGATGGGTGAGATGGGGTTGTTCGGGCTCCCGTTCCCGCGTGAGTACGGTGGTCGAGGCAAGGACTACTTCCAGCTGTGCCTCGCCATCGAGCAGCTGAGCCGCGCCGACCAATCCATCGGGGTGACCCTCGAGGCCGGCGTCGGACTCGGGATGATGCCGATCTTCCGCAGTGGATCGGAAGAGCAGCGCCTGCGCTGGCTGCCCGACCTGGCGGCAGGCCGTGCGCTCGCCGGATTCGGTCTGACCGAGGCGGATGCGGGATCGGATGCCGGTGGCACGAAGACGGTCGCTCATCTCGACAAGGGCGAGTGGGTGATCAACGGCACTAAGCAGTTCATCACCAACTCCGGCAGCAAGATTACGAGCCTCGTCTCGATTCTCGCCGTCACGGGTGAGTCGAAGCGCAAAGACGGGAGTGTCAAGAAGGAGCTGAGCGCGATTATCGTGCCGAGCGGAACTCCGGGCTTCACTGTCGAACCAAGTTACGACAAGGTCGGCTGGCACACCTCCGATACGCATCCGCTGACGTTCCGCGATGTGCACGTTCCTCAAGGAAACCTCCTTGGTGAGCGGGGCCGCGGGTTCGCGAACTTCCTCGAGAGCCTGGATGAGGGTCGGGTAGCGTTCGCCGCCCTCTGCACCGGGGCCGCTCAGGGCTGTCTTGAGGAATCGCTGCGCTATGCGAAGTCGCGTAACGTCTTCGGTCATCCAATCGGCGAGAACCAGCACATTTCCTTCAAGATCGCTCGCATGCAGGCGCGCGTTCACGCCGCGCGCCTCGCCTACTACGACGCCGCACGCAGGATCGTGGCCGGCCAGCCGTTCAAGATGCAGGCGAGCCTCGCCAAGCTGATCTGCAGCGAGGCTGCCATGGACAACGCCCGCGACGCGACCCAGATCTTCGGCGGTTACGGCTTCCTCAACGAAAACCCGGTTGCCCGCCACTACCGCGACTCCAAGATCCTCGAACTCGGTGAGGGCACGACCGAGGTTCAGCTCATGGTGATCAGCCGCGAGCTCGGGTTCTAGGGTGAACGCAGAGCATGCCGAGCTGGTTCTTCATTTCGAGCGAGGCAGACTCGGTGCTGGCGCCTATCCGGGCAAGGATGCCGTTGACCGATTGCACACGGACGTCGCCGTTTTCGGTGCCCTCCAGGTCTCGGCGAGTGGCGATCTGGCGAATGAAGATGGCCGCGAGGATCTGGCGAAGCTGGAATTTGAGGGAGTCGGCGTGGTCGTGATGATGGAGCACACCGACTGGCGTGGTCGGCCCCGAATTGTGGCGCGCTGCACGTTGCCCGTTATCGGTCGCGCGTGCGTTGACCGGATCGTCACCGATCTGGCCATCATCGCGTTCGAGGAACGGCACGGTCGCCGCTCGCTCGTTCTGCGTGAGCTCGCCCCCGGTGTCAGCATTTCGCGGGTGGTCGAGGCGACGGGCGCCCCGCTGCGGGTTCCGCCGGAACTGGTAAGGCCAGGGAGCACCCTATGAGCGAAGGCAAGATCAGCGATGGCAAGATCATCGAGCAGCGCGGACTCTTCTTCGAGGAATTCGAGGTCGGTTCGCGTTACCTGCACCGGCCGGGCCGAACGATCACCGAGGGCGACAACTCCCTGTTCACAACGTTGACGATGAACACGCAGGCACTACATCTCGATGCCGCGTGGGCCGCGACCCAGCCATTCGGGCAGCGGCTGGTGAACTCGATGTTCACGCTGTCGTCGATGGTGGGGGCATCCGTCGCCCAGTTGACTCAGGGGACTCTGGTGGCGAATCTTGGGTTCACCGAGGTCGCATTTCCCGCGCCCGTGTTTCTTGGTGACACCCTCTACTTTGAGACCACGATCGACGACAAGCGACTCTCGTCGTCGCGTCCCGGCCAGGGAATCGTCACGATGACGCACCGCGCGCTGAATCAGGACGAGGTGCTCGTCGCCACCACCAGCCGCAGCGCTCTCGTCTGGTGTGCGGGGGCAGCGCCGTGAGGTTCGAGCTCGGCCCAGCCATCCTGTTCTGCCCGGCGGATCGTCCGGAGCGCTACGAGAAAGCACTCGAGCGCTCCGACGCGATCATCATCGATCTTGAGGATGCCGTTGCCGCCAGCGGGAAAGAGAAGGCTCGCACCGCACTGCTCGCGCACCCCGTAGACCCGCAGCGTGTGATCGTGCGCATCAACGGTTTTTCGACCGACGAGTTCGAACTCGATCTCGCCGCGCTTGCACAAACCAAGTATCGCCGCGTGATGCTGCCCAAGGCATCGAGCACGGCCGAGATCGGAGCGTTGCACGGCTACGACGTGATCGCGCTGTGTGAGACGGCCGCGGGTGTTCTGGCCGCCCAGGAAATCGCGGCGGTCAACCATGTCGTCGCGCTGATGTGGGGCGCCGAGGATCTGGTCGCATCTCTGGGCGGCACGTCCAGCCGATTCGCGAACGGGAGTTACCGCGATGTGGCGCGCTTTGCTCGCTCCTCGGTGCTGTTGGCCGGTGCCGCGAACGAGACCGCCGTGATCGACTCGGTGTATCTCGACATTGCTGATACTGACGGGCTTTGGGTCGAGGCGCAGGATGCTGCCGCTACAGGTTTTGCCGCGACCGCGTGTATCCACCCGAGCCAGGTTGCAGTGATTCGGGATGCCTACGCTCCGACCGGAGCGCAGGTTGACCATGCTCGCGCCATACTCGCTGCCGCGGTGACCGAGCGCGGCGTATTCACCTTCGAGGGCAAGATGATTGACGAGCCCCTGCTCCGTCACGCCCGAACAGTGGTGGCGCGCGCACGCTAGCTGCGAGACTTTCGGCATGGGAAAGCTGATCTATTCCGCGCACACCTCGGCTGACGGCTACACCGTCGATGCAACGGGAAGCTTCGACTTCACAGCGCCAGACGAGGAAGTTCAT